>JAQBNY010000351.1 GCA_028288315.1 Mucilaginibacter sp. | reverse complement strand
AGATTGCCTGGCATTTTTTTATTGTTTACATCAAATATAGAATAGATATTAATCACTTGTACATTAATTTATTAAACTATACCCTTTATTTTTATTTTTCACACAAATAGCACACCGTTTTTTACTGGATTGACTGAATTTTGTAGCTTTTCCCGTTTAAAATGAATTCATCACCACCCTGAGTTCCTTTTAGTTGTATACCAATTGGAGACGCTGGTGATACCGCAAAGTAACTTTTGCCGTTTAATTCTAACGTTCCTGCACTTATTGAAAGGTAAAAATTGCCATTGTTGGTTATTACAAGGCTCCCCGGTTCGGCTATTTGAGATGTTCCTTTTATGCCTAGTTGGTTCAGGGCCACCATTAACTTATTGGCCTCATTCAATTGAGCTAAATTACGGTTGGTTTCCTGCTGCATCATTTCGCGGCCGGTTTCGTATTTATCGCCGGCACTGCTTTTGGTATCATCATTGGCTGCCTGTTGGGCCTCGGCAATAGCCTCTTCTGATGCCCTCATTCGGTTTTGTACATAAGCTATGCATAACTGGTATAGCTTTTCTTTTATATCACTCATCCTTAAAATATCATTCCAAAAAAAACGAATATGGGTAAAAAAGGGAGGATGTGCAAAGAGGTTAAAAAATAAAAGCCCCGGCCACTCGCTGTCCGGGGACTTTCAACCTAAACCTTATCACAATTGTAAGTGTTTTGCACTTACACATATAGTAACGCAATTTTTTATCCAATTATATAATGTGCTTTTAAAATTTACCAGAAAATGATATTTATTTTCCTGCAGCTAATGAGTAAAACAAAGCAGTACTATATTGGTTAATGTGTAAACCATTTATTAACAATAACTTATTAATATCAAGATGAATTTAAAACGTACTTTCGGGGCTATACTTACCGTGTTAGGTATTATAGGATTAATTTATACCGGTGTTCAAATTATTCAGCACACCGGCGCGGCCACCACATTAATAGTTGTGGGTTTAATAGCTATTATTTTCTTCTTTACCGGCATCAGCCTGGTGCGCAACACTAAAGACGAGGCATAGTTTATTAACATGGCAGCATCATATCTCTGATTATCCGGCCACTTATAATGGCCATTTTTATTAGTAGCAACAGTTAATAATAAAGCATAAAAAAACCTCTCACGTGCATATGAGAGGTTTTTTATATAAATGTATGTTATTTAATTAGAGGGTTCTTCGTCGGTTGTGGATGATGCCGAAAGTTCATTTTTAAATGACTCCAGCATGCGGCCGCCCTTGTAAAAAAAACGGCTATAATAAGCATCATCAAGGCTTGATATGGCAACACCTTTAGATGACGCATGCGCAAACCTGTTGTTACCTAAATAAATACCAACATGTGATATGCTGCGGCTGTGTATCTTAAAGAAAACCAGGTCGCCTTCTTTCAAATCATCTTTACTAACAGGGCTAACCATGCTAAAAATATCACGTGAACTGCGGCGAATGGTTGTATTAAATACTTCGCTATATAATTGCTTGGTAAATGCAGAGCAATCGATACCTTTTCTTGAGCTACCGCCAAAACGGTAAGGGGTACCTATCCAATCGTATACAAAATGAAAAAGTTTCATATTTGAGGTTGCAGACATTGCAACACCCATTATCTGTGATAAATAATCTTTTGCTAGACTCTCTTGCTCTGTAGTTTCGGCAGCTGGGGTTGGAATAGTTTTTGTTTGCGCCTGAGCGGCCAAAACGCTCAAAAATAATGCAATAGCAAGTGTTAATTTCTTCATTTAATCTCTTTAATTGTTGTATAAAGGCAACAAATGTATATTAAACTGGACAGTATGTCTATTGTTGACTACAAATCTATATAATATATTGAAATCTCCAAATTCAAAGATGGGATTTTTTCCATGTTCCTTGTGATTAATAATTATTAACCATTGTTAATAAACTATCGCAGGGGTGAATTTATTATCTTAAATTTTCTCCACACGAATTTATTTTTCAACAAACCTAATGTAAGGAACAATAAGTTGCTGATTTCCCCTACTTTAACTTATTACGACAATGTGCAACTTTTTGTTACGTTAAAGTTAAACATGCTACCAAATGTTTTGTATTTAACAATGCGTGCCCATAAAAAATGTATATGGCCTTATTGCATTATGTTCTTTTATCTCAGCGCCTTTTTGCTAAATAATAAATAAATTCTTTAATACTTCATCTTAGCCTATCCAAGCTAAGGTTGTAATTACACTTTTTGCAACTATTTTACTTAAAATATAAATTTCGCATTTAGGGCTTTTGTAATAATATAAACCGTACAATTTTTCAAGTACCCAAATGAAATTTCGCCTTTCACAAATTCAGGCTTTAATGGCCAAAAGGCAATTAATTCACATTAAATAAATCTTTATAACAAATTCGTTCCAGTTTCGGTTATTTGCAGGATATAATTAGATTTGCACTTTCTCTTAGAATTGTTTTTAATAAATGAGTTCAATCGAAATAACTAAAGACACTTACCTGATGTGGTATGAGTCTATGCTTTTAATGC
>JAQBNY010000327.1 GCA_028288315.1 Mucilaginibacter sp. | reverse complement strand
ATGACCCAGCAAATGTCATTTCCCTTTCAGAATCCAATGGATTTAATAATCAGGATGACAAGCTATTTACTTACTTCAATCTCTTCTGTATCACAGGCAACAACTCCTTTACCCATAAGCCGTACATTTTTGCAGATGGATGTAAACCGTCGTCCGCATTTAAAGACGGATCGTTGGCGGCTTGTTTGGATATGGGGGTAATATCTATGTAAGCCACACCTGCCTTTCCGGATTCCTGTTTATTAATGACGTTAAACTGGTCTATCTCGCGGGCTATCTGGCTGCGGTCGCGGCCTGCAGCATAAGTAGTAACGCCCCAGTCGGGGATAGAGAGTACAAACACGTGGTTTTTATTACCGTTTGCGTGGGCTATGGCAGTGTTTAACAGCTGGATAAATTCGGCACGGTAAGTTTCCTGATTATAGCCGCGGTATTGGTTGTTTACACCAATAAGCAGGGTTACCATATCGTATTTCTTATCTTTTGTATCGCTGGTGTTTATAGCGTTAATGAGTTCGTCGGTGGTCCAGCCGGTGGTGGCAATAATTTCGGGCTGACTAATCGGGTATCCTGCTTTGGTTAATTCCGCCACCAGTTGATAGGGGAAAGACTCTTTCGCCAGGACAGATTCGCCTATTGTATAACTATCTCCCAGGGCAAGGTAAGTGTAAGGTGATCTATTGGTTTGGGTTAAATCCATATTACCATTGCCGGAACAAGTGTGGCTGTTAGTACAAGCGTTAAAAGTAATTTCATCCATCTATCTCCATACCAAAAAGTACGGAAATGTGGCGTGTAAGGATTTGTTTAACTTCGTTGATATCTACCTCGCGGCCCAGTTCCTGCTGCATAGAGGTTACCGCTTTGTCATCTATCCCGCAGGGAACAATATTTTTAAAATAATCCAGATCGGGATTTACATTAAATGCCAGCCCATGCATAGTTACCCAACGGCTGCAACGAACACCCATAGCGCATATTTTACGGGCCTTTTCATTATCAGCATCAAACCAAACCCCGGTATAACCAGGATAACGGCCTGCCTTTAAGCCATAATCTGCCAGGGTTAAAATAATGGCGTCTTCAAGCGTGCGCAGGTACAGGTGTATATCAGTAAAAAAATTATCAAGATCAAGTATTGGGTAGCTTACAATTTGCCCCGGGCCATGGTAGGTAATATCTCCACCGCGGTTAATGGTATAGTACACGGCTTTCTTCTCTTTCAGTCCGGCTTCATCTAACAGCAAATGTTCGGGCTTGCCACTTTTACCTAAAGTGTAAACATGTGGGTGCTCACAAAATACAAGGTAGTTTGGGGTAAGTATTTCTTCTGCCGGTTCATTTGTGCCTGCTAAAGCAGCTACCTGACGGTTACGTATCTCGGTCTTTAGCTTTACAGTATCGGCAAAAATAGCTTCCTGCCTGTCCCAGGCTTCTTTATAATCTGTTAAACCCCAATCTTGTAAAATAACCCGTTTGTTTTTCATTGTTATGCCTTCACGTATCCTATCATATAATCTTCATACTTCAGGTAGTTCACCCGGTAGCTAAAGTTTACGGCGTCCTTATCCAGCGTAGCCTGTACTGTACCTTCTGGCTGGTAATCAAAAGGCCGCAAAAATATATTATTAACAAATGAAACTTCTTTTTGTCCGTAACATTTGTAAACAGCTTCCTTGGCGCACCAACAAACATAAAGGTGGTCAATCTTCTGTTGCTGATCTATAAAGGCCATTTCTTCGGGGCGCATAAATTTGCCGGCAATACGCTCTACCTTTTGCTTTACCTGTTCAATATCAATACCTACATGGCTGCTCTTGCTTATCATTACGGCTGCATAATCAAACGAGTGACTAAGCGATATGTGATAAGGCAGACTAACCAAATAAGGCTTGCCATGCGAATCAACTTCGCAATCAATATATTCTTCGATACGCAGCATTTTACGCAGCAATACGCGAGTGCCCAACCAGTGCAGGTAGCGTTTGCTTTTGCTTAGCTGCTTGGTGAAAGCCTTTTCGGTATCGTTTAATTTAAGCTGTTGGTACAGCTCATCCGCAGTCTCCTCTATCTTCCACAGCGCAAATTCTGTATCATCATCAACCTGTTGTCGGTACGCTATTGCCATGGCGGTAAAATTGCAAAAAGGTTCATAAAGTAATATCAGGTAAATATAATATTAACAAGTTGTTTTTTATTGTAGCACTTTAATGGAAAGTTACGTCTATATAATAATAAACCGTGAAAGTTGTTCTTATGATTATTTGACTCGTTTCCGTAAACGGATTTCCGCGAGTGAGTTAGCAGTAAGAAGGATAAGCAAACAATACTAACTCTTGCATCACAATAAGTGCCATGAAAAAAATATATATAGCCGCTGCCATTTTAATAGCCGTTGCACTAACAGAAAGCTGTATGAAACAACGAATAGCCGAAAAAGAGTCTGGAGCAAGAAAGATTAGGGCTTAATAAGCCTGTAAAGAAACATCCAAAAACGGTGAGAATGTGAATGGATGGTTAGCCGCCCTTAATCAGGCGGTTTAATTTGGGCCGCCCGGATGTATTTTCGGGCGGTTTTTTTGTACAGTATTTGTTAATCGTTTGTACAATATTGTATTGGCAGTTAGGTTAATTAATGATAATTTAGCCCTCCCATTAAACAGGCTATGATATTATCAGACAAACGCATTCTTGAAGAGATAGATAAAGGCACTATTATTATTGAACCTTTTAAACGGGAATGCCTGGGTACAAACTCATATGATGTGCATTTGAGCAAGCACCTGGCCACCTATAAAGATCGTGTGCTGGATGCCAAACTTCATAATGAAATTGTTGGCTTTGAAATACCAAAAGAAGGATTTGTACTGCAGCCCAATACCCTGTATTTGGGTGTAACTGTTGAATATACCGAAACCCACAAGCACGTGCCTTTTTTGGAAGGAAAATCAAGTACAGGCCGTTTAGGGATTGACATACATGCTACAGCAGGCAAAGGTGATGTAGGCTTTTGCAACACCTGGACGCTTGAAATATCATGCGCACAGCCTGTAAGGATTTATGCCGGCATGCCTATTGGTCAGCTCATATATTTTGCGGTTGAAGGCGAGATAGAAACCCTTTACAATACTAAGAATAACGCCAAGTATAACAATAAAACCACACGCCCGGTTGAGAGCATGATGTGGAAGAACAAATTCTAAGGATTAGCCGTTGTATGTATAAGGAATGCAGGTAATTAACGTTGTAATACTGCATATCTTTGCAATCAATTATGGCACGCAAACATTTCTTTTTTGGCTTGCTGGCAGCTATAGGCATTACAGGCCTGTTGGGTTTTGCTTTTTATGAAGATGCCCTAAGCAAGATTATCAGGCAGTTAGATAAATGGGCAAATGAACGGCCTATAGAAAAAGTGTACTTGCACCTTGATAAACCCTACTATGCCGCCGGAGATGATATTTGGTTTAAAGGGTATGTAACCAGTGGCGGCCAAAACAAGCTAACTATAATAAGCGGTGTTTTAAATGTGGACCTGATTGACTGGCATGGCTCCATCAAGCAATCTGTTAAACTGCCTTTGAAAGATGGCGTTGCCGCTGGCGATTTTGCCCTGCCTGACACCCTGTACCAGGGAGGTTATCGCATAAGGGCGTATACCAATTACATGCGTAATGCCGGTAGCGAATATTTTTTTGATAAAGCTATCAGCATCATCAATAATATTAGCAGTATCACAAAGTCGTCAGATAAGCTAACGATACAAAAAGGTAGTGACGCAAATACCTCAACCGGAAAAGCCGATGTGCAGTTTTTTCCCGAAAGTGGTAACCTTGTGGCAGGTATTGCAACCAAGGTAGCTTTTAAAGCGGTTGGTATTAATGGCTCCGGTATAGATGTTAAAGGGGCGATTAATGATAACACAGGCAAGCAGGTAGCGCAGTTTAGCAGCACCCATTTAGGAATGGGCATATTTGATATGACACCTGTTTATGGCAACACTTACACAGCTAAAATTACCAATGCTGATGGATCAATAAATATAGTACCGCTACCTAAGGTGCTGAACAACGGTTATGTTTTAAGCATAACAGATGTCGATGCCCAAAACTTACAGGTAAAAATATCAGCCAGTAAAAACCTGCTTAACCAGGGTGCAGATGTAATTTTAGTGGCCCAAAGTGAAGGAAAGGCTTATTATAGTGAGAAAATCAAGCCCGGTAGTATAACTATACCAAAAAGTAAATTCCCTGCGGGGATAGTGCAGTTTACTTTATTTTCTGCAGGTGGTGAACCTTTAAATGAACGCCTGGTATTTGTGCAACATCCTGAAAGGCTAAAGCTTACTTTATTAGCTGACAGGCAAACCTATTCAGTAAGACAAAAAGTTAAAATTAATGTAGATGCCAATAGTAATGGTAAACCTGCTATAGGAAACTTCTCTGTTTCGGTAATAGATGAAACAAAATTGCCTTTTAACGACGCGGATGAGAATAATATAATGGCAAACCTGCTGCTTACAGCAGACCTTAAGGGATATGTTGAGCAGCCCGCCTATTACTTTAACAACATTAATGATAAAACCCGTGTCGATTTGGATGTGCTAATGCTTACACAGGGCTATCGCCGTTTTGAGTGGAAGGAAATATTGAACGACAGACTTGCGCCAAACGTTTATCAACGCGAAAGCTCCTTACAGGTATTGGGTACAGTCACAAATTTATCTGGTAAGCCGGTTGCCAATGGAAAGGTGAAACTGATTGATTTGGATAATATTGATTATACGCTGGATACCATTACTGATGCACGCGGCCGATTTGCCTTTACCAACATGACCTTTGAGGATAGTGTGCGGTTTGTTGTGCAGGCCCGTACTGACAAAAATAAAAAGGATGTAGTGATTCAACTGGATTCTATTGCGCCGGCAAATACAGCAGGTAAAATTAATGTGAATTATGAGGTAAGTGTAGATGATGATCTTTCGGTTTACGCACAAAGCAGTAAGGAGCTATACCAAGCACAAATGCGATACGGAGTAGGCAATCACGTTATTCCGTTAAGGGAGGTGATTATTCGTGAGAAAAAGCAGGCGCTTAAATACTCATCAAACCTGAATGGTCCCGGTAATGCCGATCAGATCCTATTAGCCCGCGATTTGCAGAATATGGCCTGCTTCCGTATAACTG
Source organism: Mucilaginibacter sp. (assembly GCA_028288315.1). Classification (GTDB taxonomy): domain Bacteria; phylum Bacteroidota; class Bacteroidia; order Sphingobacteriales; family Sphingobacteriaceae; genus Mucilaginibacter. Next base: position 5,800 of record JAQBNY010000327.1, on the reverse strand, counting down.
ATTGTTTACAGGGCAGGTTACTGGGCGTTGTCTTCCGTAATGGAATACCTTTTTCTACACGATCATATAACCGGCCCATGCAGGTAATTATTGATGGGGCTTATGTTGAGCCCAGCTTTTTAAACAATGTAAACTATAACGATGTACAAGCTATTGAGGTATTGCGGAATGCAGGTTCGGTGGGTATTTATGGCGGCAGGGGTGGGAACGGTGTAATAATTGTAACCACCAAACGCGGGGACGAGAACGAATATACCGGGCCAATAACTGGTCGTGGTATAAAAGTGCTGTACCCTAAAGGCTATTTAAAAGCCCGCACATTTTATTCGCCGCAGTATGATAAATCTGGCGAGAATAAGCAACTGGCAGATCTGCGCACTACCATTTTCTGGAAACCTGATGTACTTACAGGTAACAACGGTAAAACGTCATTTGAATATTTTAACGCAGGCACCAAAGGTAATTACCGGGTAGTGATTGAAGGTATTGACAGCGATGGTAATATAGGCAGGCAGGTTTTAAGATATAAGATAGAGTAGGCAGGAGTTAGAATCAAGATACAAGAACCAAGAAAGATAATTAAAGGTTGAAAGTAAAAAGGTGAAAGTTTTGATAAAACGAGTATCAAACAAGGCCTTACTTTCAACCTTCAACTTTTTACTTTCAACTACTAACCCTATTTAGCTAAATGAAATTTCTCCCAAAAGTCAACAGATTTGAATAGCTCGCTGTTCTCGGCATTGCTACTGCCGCCGCGTCCACCACCGCCACCGCCTCTTCCACCCCGGCCGCCGCCGCCCATTCCGCCACCGCCGCCGCCCATTCTTCCACCACCACCGCCTCCGCGGCCTCCACGTCCGCCTCCGCCTTGTGAATCGCCGCCTTCGCTGGCAGGAGCAATCTTTTGCATGCCGTTAATTTTAAAGTTAAAAGCCCATTCATTTTTTGAAGGATTATCAACATGAAAAAATTTCAAGGGGATAGCCGCCTCGTAAACCAGGTTGCCATCAGCGTCATAATTTATATACGCCTTAATACCGTAAGTATTTGATGTGGTTATCATATCATACTCAATGTCTTTAAAGCCGGTTACTTTAATGTTTCTGAGCGTGGTAAGGCGCTCGCGTACAAGTTCATCCCTGTCTTGCTGGGTTAATTCTCCGTTATCATCTTTACGGAAACCTAATTTCGGTTTACTGCCGGGGTCGCTCAACGGGAAAGTCATTGTAAACGTTTCCTTCTTTTTCCCTTTAGGATCAATGCTTAGCGTGATGCCCGCGTTTATAATGCGTGCCTGCTCTGTTCGGTCATTAATGCGAATGGCCACGTACAGATTTTCCTGATCGTTAGCGAGAGTGTACGGTATCTTTTTTTCTTCATTAAGATACCGCAGGCTATCACCCCATTCACTTAAATCGCCATCTATTACCACCTTGGCTGGTGGTGGCTGCATACTGCCAATAGTTTTTGATGATTGTGCTTTAACTGTACTGGCGAAAACCAGTATTAATGCTGAAAACAGCATAGTGGTACGATGTTTCATTTTTAATTGTGAGTTGTTAGGTAAAAGTTGTTATATCTTATTTAAAATTGTTTAAACATCATTTTAACACTTTTATTACTGATTTTGAGTAAATTTGTCATTACATATGCCAACTGAAGTACAGGAAGAGACGCTCACCCTTGAAGAGATACTGGCCGGGCTTAAAGAAATGCGCCGCCTTATATTATGGAACGATGATCATAACAGCTTTGATCATGTGATACACTGCATGATGAAGTATCTGGATTATACAGAACCTCAAGCCGAAAAAATAGCCTGGAAGGTACATAACGAAGGCAAATGTGCCGTATTGGAAGGCTCATTCACCGAAATGGAAATTTACCGCAAAATACTTCAGCAAGAGGGGTTAACGGTGAGTGTGGAGTAATTAAGATTGTTTAACAACAACTATGCATACTTAGTGCTTTTATCTTTAAATAGGCTAATGCCTCTCCATTAACCGGTTATTTAGCCAGCACACCATTTGTGAATAGGTAAATTACTGGCATAAGTTAATTCAAATAATTATTGAATCTTCTATCTTTATTACAATTAACTGTACCCTTAAGTATTGTATTGCAATTTTTCTGCTAAATTAATTTATTATTTATAGAATAAGTAGTTAATATTTGCGAAAATTGTAAAAAATAATGAGTAGAAAAACATTCTTATTTTACCTTTGTTAACTTCTCCATGACTGCGAATAATTTTTGCCCTAAGATCTTGGTTATAGATAATGAGGAGCTTGACAATGCAATTTTTAAAATGCTAATTAACAGAGTGATCAAAAATTGTGAAGTTGATATAATGGTTAATAGCGAAGAAGCAATAAAAAAGCTTTTAGAAAAAAGTAATAGCAAACCCGAACTTTTACCAGACTTTATCTTTTTAGATTTAAAAATGCCTGTAATGGATGGATGGCAATTTTTAGAAGAATTTGAACGACTTAACATTGATCCTTTACGGAAAATTCAGATATATATCTTATCCTCTTCTGTTTTAGGTGATGATATTGACAAATCACTATCCAATCCTTTAGTTGAGGATTTTCTGCCAAAGCCAATTAATTTAGATAAAATAAGAACAATTTTTGAAGCAGCCTAAATTTTTACGCGAAGTTTTAGCTTCGCATGTACTTAAATAAATGAAAAAAAAAATATTAATTATTGAAGATGATAATGATATTCTGGAAGTTATAAAAACGGTTCTTAGTTTAAATAATTTTTCAGTTAGTGGAATAAACGGTACGGACGATATTATTGAAACAGTTAAGGTTCACAATCCAGATCTGGTATTAACTGATTATATGTTACCAGGTTTAACTGGTGGTCAAATCTGCCAATTAATTAAGAGTAACAAAGATACATCTCACATTCCTGTGATTTTAATTTCAGCCTATCATAAGCTGGCAATAGCAATTGGCAACTTTAAGTATGATGCTTATATTAAGAAGCCATTCGATATCAATTACTTAGTAAAAGTCATGAATAAGTTTTTGGAATAAGTTTATTGAAACAAATAATACTCAGCTAAAACATCTTAGTACTATATATTAAACATTAGGGTTTGTTCTTACCCACTACTACCCTATAATGTCCCTTGTCTGGGAATATTCACCTGCCCAATAATAGGCTTTATAAAGATATGCCTTTGTAAACCTTAAAATTTAACACTAAAGAAACTTAAAACTTGATACTGCAATATTTAATTAAAAGAAGCGGGACACACATTTAGTGCTTTGCACACATTAAGGACATTTTCCCTTTATTTTCTCAGTATATTATACACAATAGGGCAAGGGTGAGTATCAACACATTAAAGGTATTAGTTTTGAATTATAAATAGTAAAAATATGAGAAATACAGACCTTAAAATCAGAGTAATTTCAGACACATTAGACGCCAAAGCAGTTAAGAAATTTTTATTCGGGAACATAGTTTTGATAATCATTGTGCTTTTATCAGTAACTGGATGTAAAAAGCAAGCGGTAAACACGGATCCAGGATATGGAGAAGGAAAGGTAAGTATACTATGTGAAAAGCAGTGTCATGTCTCCTATGGAACTGCCGATAAATTAACCGAAGTTGATGTTGATTCTACTAAAGGTTCATATTATTTCAAGTATGCAAGAAACTATAACTTGGTTGTAAAGATAACGCCTTTAAATGTAGACCAAACAGTCAACCTAAATGTCTTTAGCAGAGAAAATAAACAAATATTTGGTAATACAGCTTCTATAAAGGCAAATGAAGTATGGACTTCAACTATTTTGGTTCCATAATTATCATTTATACTTTGTAATAACCAACATTAGCTAATGTTGGTTATTACAAAGTATTGTTCCATTCTTTTATTGCCGTTTGCTGTGTAATATCAATTATGTTATTATCAGCCTTCACATGTAGGTAGGATTCGAGTAAAGTTATGAAGTCCTACTGGCAATATTGAATTTAGCCAGTTTGAGATTGATAAGGCTTGTAGTTGTATCGTTTGCTTCTATAATTTGATTGATGATAGCTACTGCTTTATTTGACCTTCTGTAAAGTACTTGTGCTAAAAAGCTTTTAACATTGTTTAATAATTCCATCTTAATCAACATACTTATTCAATTTAAGAATATCCGGTTTATACGACAAGCTAAATTAATTGTTATGCGCAAACTTGCTATATTTCCTAACAGAGACGTGGTTATTAACAATTGCTATGATGTATGAGGTTATATGGGGCCTGTTATTGGGATTAAGGTGGGCATATAAGCCACTTTGTTAATTATTTAACTGAGTCTCAAGAAGTTCATCTAATCGCCAGTGCGAATCCTTAACGCCCCGTTCCATTCCTGCTTGCATCATGCCATCCCTGTCGGCAACGGATTGAAAAACTGATTGTACCACAATCCTTGTCCTGTCGCTAGAAAGGGCTTCCAGTCTGGCAGTTTCTAAAACAACATGCCCTTTTTCGGGCATACCCTCAAATTCAAAAGTTTGGATTATTCTTTCAGGCACCTGCACTTCGTGTATCACTCCGTGAAAGCCAAAGTCATTTCCGTTAGTATCCGAATGGATGTACCGATAATGGCCTCCGCTACGTGCATCCCATTTATCAATCTTCGTGGTTAGCTCCCTGGGGCCAAGCCACCTCGGCACCAGTTGCGGGTCGATTAATGCTTTAAAAACAAGTTCGCGCGGGGCCTCAAACTCACGGATAATAAAAATCTCCTGTTTGCCAGGTTCAGCTTTAATAATGGTTTCGTTCTTGCTTGCCATAATGTTGTTATTTAAATTTTATAAAATGGTTTTCTATCGTATTTCTTTTAGCCTATAGGTATATTCATATTGATCATCCAGCAAACTGCCATCGATCTTCGCAAAATGCTTAAGCAACCAACTTTTTCATATCAGAATGTTGATTGGTGTTTTTGGTTGTAAGTTCTGCCATTATGATTAGCCAAATTGCTTGTGTAACTATCATTACCCTGTTTGGCCAACCAAGCTGCACATCGGGGCCAAATTTCCTATCTGCTGGAAAATATTTAACCATGGCGGCAATAAAAACAATCATTCCGGCCCACACTAAAATAGTTGCCCATATCAGCAAACTCTTCTTGTACTTCCAATATTGATTTTTTAGGATTATGCCAATAATAATAAGAATAGCGGCAATTGGTATTCCGTCCATGGTGGCACCTTGCTGATGCAATTTGCCATGCTTGGTCCATTGTGCCTGCGGGGTGTTTAGCGGGTCTGTTATATTTATTGCGGCTAAAAACATTCCTGCGGCGGCTATCAACAGCATTAAGAGGCCTGCCTTTCCAAGCAAATTTGCTTGTTTCCAAAGCGCAATACAAAGCGATATGCAACTGAGCCCTAAAGAAAAGAACGCAGCACACATCATCCACCCAAATTTACCTAACTGGTATTCACTAATAAAATGCCATGAAGGAGCAAATTCTGGTTCAAGAAAGTGCAACGCAGTAAGCAGGACTATAAACGCAATGCCCGCCCACATGGACAGTTTTGCAAATAATTGAGTAACAGTGCTGGTTGTCATTATAATGATGATTTAATATAGTTGTTACATAATCTTATAAACCTGTGAATACTTTTTAGCGAGACCTTATGGCGCATTTTAATTAACTCAGCCTCTTAACTGCATTGTATGGAACAGCTTTCCGTTATCTTTTTTTTGCCTTCATTTCTTCAAGTAAGTCATCCAGTGAATCAAATCGCTCGGCCCACAACTTGCGATACTGCTCTATCC
>JAQBNY010000300.1 GCA_028288315.1 Mucilaginibacter sp. | reverse complement strand
AATAATGCCGCGTTTGAGGTAGCTTTTTTCCAGAAGAACCCTAAAATAAACATGGCAAATATACCCGGCGATACAAAGCCCGTATATTCTTGTATATACTGAAAGCCCTGCTTACCCTCGCCCATTAGCTGCTCACCTATTACCAGCGACATTATAACGCCCAATGCCATTGCAACAACTACCGCGTATTTACCCAGCTTTACAAGCGTATGATCAGTGGCTGCCGGATTGATTGCTTTTTTATAGATATCCAATGTGAAAATTGTAGCTATACTATTTGCTTTACCAGCAAGCGAAGCCACAATAGCTGCTGTAAGCGCTGCAAATGACAATCCCTTTAAACCATTAGGCAATAGGTTTAACACCGATGGATAAGCCTTATTTACATCAGTAACACCGGATGAGCTCATCATCTCCTGGTGGAACATACCTTTTTGGTATAATAAATAAGCGGCAATACCCGGTAACACCACAATTATAGGCATCAGTAACTTTAAAAAAGCAGCGAATAAAATACCGGCACGGGCTGTTTTCAAATTAGCGCCTAACGCACGTTGGGTGATGTATTGGTTACAACCCCAATAGTTTAGGTTCACAATCCACATACCACCTATTAGTACTGATAGGCCCGGCAGGTCCATATAATTAGAATTTTCTTTTTTAAAGATCATGTGAAAATGATCGCTTGCTTCACTTCGCATAATGCTAAGACCGTTCCACATACCGGTAGTGCCCGATACCTCACTTATTTTATTTAATGCTAAATAGGTGGCAACCAAACCGCCCAAAACCAAAACAAACACCTGTATAACATCAGTATAGCCAATAACCTTCATGCCCCCCAAAGTAATAACCACTGCAAATACTGCCAGTAGGGTAATACATAAAGTAACATCAAGCCCTGATATACCTGATATAGCTAACGCACCTAAATAAAGGATAGACATTAAGTTAACTATGATGTATAGTAACAACCAAAATATGGCCATAACCATAGCCACCGTGCCATTATACCGCTGATGCAGGAATTGTGGCATGGTAAAGATCTTATTCTTAAGATAGATGGGTATAAAGAATATAGCTACAATGATTAGCGTAGCTGCCGCCATCCACTCGTAAGTAGATATGGCCAGCCCCATTTTAAATGCCGAACCGCTGGTACCAATGAATTGCTCGGCAGAGATGTTTGATGCAATGAGCGATGCGCCAATGGCCCACCATGTGAGTGAACCCTCGGCTAAAAAATAATCTTTTGAAGTAGCATCAGCGTTATGCTTGCGTTTGTATATCCAGTATCCGTATAAGGATACAATTATAAAGTAGATAAGAAATACGGCGTAATCGCCATTAGATAAGGTCTTCATTTACGTTTTATATTTGATTCAATAATTGGTAACGGCTATTATAGTTATATATATCGGTTAATCAAATTTTCAAGGTACTCCTGCTTGCCGCTTTTGGTTGCAGGCTCACCATTTGTAGCAGCATAGTTACGTAAGTCTTCTAACGATAGTTTACCTGCTTCATAATCTTTACCTACTCCGCTGTCAAATGAGGCATAGCGATCGGTCCTTATTTTTTTGTAGTCTGATTTTTGAAGAATATTATCCGCAATGATCAGTGCCCTTGCAAAAACATCCATACCACCAACATGAGCATAGAAAAGGTCGGCAGGGTCAGTTGAATTACGGCGGATCTTGGCATCAAAGTTTATCCCTCCCCCTGCAAAGCCACCTGCCTCTAAAATAATCAGCATATATTCGGTAACCTCCGTAATATCATTCGGGAACTGATCGGTATCCCAGCCATTCTGCATATCGCCACGGTTGGCATCCATTGATCCTAATAAACCGGCATCTGCTGCAACCTGCAATTCGTGCTGAAAAGTATGCCCGGCAAGCGTAGCATGGTTAACTTCCAGATTAAGCTTAAAATCGTTCATCAGGTCATATTTCTGCAAGAAACCCAACACAGTGGCTGCATCATAATCATACTGATGCTTGGTAGGCTCGCAAGGTTTTGGTTCAATAAAGAAGGTGCCTTTGAAGCCTTGCTTGCGGGCGTAGTCTTTTGCCGTATGCAAAAACTTAGCAAGATGTTCCTGCTCACGTTTCATATTGGTGTTTAGCAGGCTCATGTAACCTTCTCTTCCTCCCCAAAAAACATAATTCTCTCCACCTAAAGCAATGGTAGCATCCAAGGCCGCCTTTACTTGTGCACCGGCATGTGCCAAAACATGAAAATCGGGATTGGTAGCCGCACCGTTCATATATCTGCGGTTGCTGAATAAGTTGGCAGTACCCCAAAGCAACTTTACACCACTTGCGGCTTGTTTTTGCTTAGCATAGTCAACCATAGCCTGCAGGCGGCGGTCATTTTCGTTCACATCATTGGTATAATCTACCACATCCACATCATGGAAGCAGTAATATTGTAAACCCATTTTGGTGATAAATTCAAACGCGGCATCCATTTTATCTTTAGCACGTTCAACCGCATCAGCCTTAACAGCCCATGGAAACAGGTGGGTAGGTTCACCAAACGGATCGGCGCCATTACCACAAAACGAATGCCAGTAAGCACAGGCAAAACGCAGGTGATCTTTCATGGGTTTACCCGCAACTATCTTATCTGCATCATACCAGCGGAAAGCCAGCGGATTATCTGATTGTTGCCCCTCATACTTAATTTGCCCTATCTCTTTAAAAAACTCTTTCTCTCCGGTTACAATTGACATAGTAGTAGATTTTATGATTTTAAATTATTAATTGGATAAATGCTGGTCAAGTACTGCCTTCCAGCCTTGGTAAACCTCTTCAAAAGCATCAGTTGTGGTAGGCTCAACACAGGCAGTCACTCTGCTATTGCTAAAAGCCTCTGTTGCTGAGGAAAATATTTCGGCACCGATGCCTGCGCCCAATGCTGCACCCAGGCTACCATCATTATTGTACAACTCAACCGGGATGCCGGTAGCGTTTACAAAAGTTTCGGTAAACAACTCGCTCAGAAACATATTGGTTTTGCCTGCACGGATCATTGTTGGTTGCATGCCGTTCTCGCGCATAATATCCAGTCCGTAACGGAACGCGCAGGCAATACCCTCATTTGCCGCCCTAAAAATGTGTGCTTGTGTATGTAAGTTAAGATCTATGTTTTGTAAGTGAGCGCCCACCTGTTTGTTGTTCAGCATGCGCTCTGCACCATTGCCAAAAGGTAGAATGCGCAGTCCGTCGCTTCCCAAAGGCGCTTTTTTAGCAATCTCGTTCATTTGCGGATAACTCACGGCTGAACCAAAAGCACTTTTTATCCAGCGATATAAACTCCCAGTGCCATTTATGCATAATAATACGCCCAATCGCTTACGCTCATTAGTGTAGTTAACATGGGCAAAAGTGTTTACGCGCGATTGCGAGTCATAAGTAAGTTGGTCACTTACACCGTATATAACACCAGATGTACCTGCAGTAGCTGCCACTTCGCCGGGTTTTAATACATTTAATGATAATGCATTATTAGGCTGGTCGCCGGCTTTGTAGGTAACCGGGATGCCTGTAGTTAATTGCAAAGCTGCTGCAACCTCAGGTTTTATGCGACCATGTGAAGAAAATACCGGCTTAACAATGGGAAACAAACCATCGTTAAAACCGAAATAATCAATAATGTCTTTAGATAAACCGTTAAACTGAAAATCAAAAAATATGCCTTCGGACAATGCCGATGCTGAAGTGGTGATTTCGCCGGTTAGCTTCATGGCGATATAATCTCCCGGAAGCATGACCTTATCTACCCGATCGTATATTTCGGGTTCGTTTTGTTTTACCCAGGCCAATTTGGATGCGGTAAAATTGCCCGGTGAGTTTAGCATATGTGATAAACAAGCCTCGTGACCAAGATCTTCAAACGCTTTATCTCCTATTTCTACTGCCCGGCTGTCGCACCAAATGATGCTATTTCGCAAAACCTGGTGTTTTTTATCAACTAAAACCAGTCCATGCATCTGGTAAGCTATACCAATTGCCGAAATATCTTTAGGATTGTAACCACCTTTTTTGTGGCATAATGCAATGGCCTGTCCGGTTTGCTGCCACCACATATCAGGCGATTGTTCGGCCCATCCGGTCTGTAAAGAAATAATAGGCGATTCCTGCTCCGGGTATTGCGCCGAAGCTATAACCCGCTGATCCGCAGCATCAACAACGCATACTTTTACAGATGAAGTGCCTATATCAATGCCTAATAAGAGCATGTTTTTGTGTTTAAGAAGTTACTAACCGGTTAATAGAATTGGTGTTAAGCAACGAATTTAATGTATTTTTTGAAAATGTAGCAGAATGCCTCAAATAATGCTAAAAACTAATTATTTGATAATTTTTTTAAAACGACTTGTGTAAAACAAAAAGGTGCGTATATTTGCAATCCCAAACGGAGTGGTAGTTCAGCTGGTTAGAATGCCTGCCTGTCACGCAGGAGGTCGCGGGTTCGAGTCCCGTCCATT
>JAQBNY010000243.1 GCA_028288315.1 Mucilaginibacter sp. | reverse complement strand
TATATCTAACATCATATTCCAATAGCCATCGGTTGTTTTGGCGTTGAGCTTCCCTGCAACTTCTTTTTGAGAAACATTTTTTAAACCTTCCTGTAAAAACAAATCTTTAATAAGCCCATCCTTCGCGCAGCGAAACATTCCTGGAGCACCCGGTGGAGGTATAGGCAAATCCATATTTTTGTTTATTGTTCCCATAATAGCCGTTACCCAGAAATTTTTTTCGGGGACACTCCAAACCGAGGTGGCAATTTTTCCGCCGGGCTTTAAAACACGCACCATTTCTTTAGTGGCCAATTGTATATCGGGGAAAAACATAAAGCCGAAACGACAGCTTATTGCATCAAAAGTATTACCAGGAAACGGAAGATCACAAACATCACAGGCACATGTTTCAATATTTTTTATGCCTCTTTGTTCCGCATTTTGGAGGGCTATTGCCAGCATATCTTCAGAAAGATCGGTAATAACTACTTTACCACTTTGTAACATAGAGGCAATGGTTAATCCCGGTTCTCCGGTGCCTGCTGCAACATCAAGCACTACATCATTACTTTGGGGATTGAGCATTTTAATAATTTCATTACCCATTGGTTTCAGGAAATCCATAACCAATTCATCCCATTTTTTCCAGCCGGAAGAAAATCTGTTCCATGATTCCTTTTGCTGTTCACGAATTTGTTCAAGTTGTTGTTCCATGATCTTATTAGGTTAAATAATTGATATCATAGCATAACACGTATTACTAATTCATTGGTAAGGTTAAAGTTAAAACACTTACCCGGAAATCTTTCAAAAATTATATCATCTCCCCTGCAGCGTTTGGTATTTACCGCCGTTTGATGGATCGGCGGCAACTAATATATTCATAGCCTGTATTTTTTCCTGCGGGGAAGCATTGCTAAAAATAGATACAAGCTCATCATCTTTAGCCGTATAAAATGCCAGTGGGAAATAGGAGCCAAGGCGTTTACGATCTACCTGTTGCAATACCGGAAGCAGGGCAGCGATAGCTTTACGGCCTTTGACGGCGTTATCTGCCATTATATCCAGTCCGTTTCTGTGATAATCATATATAAAGCTGCGCAGATTAAGGTATAATTTGCTGTTCAGGTTTTCTGCCAGCCAGTAACGGTTAAGGTTGCTGTCAAAAGCTTTCCAGCCTTTAAATGATGAAGTTTGTGCATTAATGGCCACGTTTTGCGCGTTTGCAAAATATGGCGAGCCACCGTAGCGCGAGAATGAATCATAATCCATCCCCACAATAATATAAGCATAAAATGCCATTACCGAACTTAGGTTGCTTTGGAAAGTTTGATCGGTGTAGTCAATAGTTTGCCCTTCGGTATAGTTAAAATCAACATCCTTATCATTAATATTTAACAAGGTTGATGTATAAGCCGAATTATAAACCGGCCTTGACGATTGCACCTGCAGCTCGCCGCTAAAGTTGCTGCCGCCATCCCAGCTGGTAACATTATATATAAAATTGCAGGCTATACGTTCATTAGGCCCAATAACATCATTGCTCCATTTGCGCCCGTTCAGAAAATCTTTCATGGCGGTTTCCAATGTTTGGAGTACCCGCTTATTGGTTATTTGTATTTTTGGAGCAACAACTTTTACCCGCGCGTTCAGGTCCTGCGCCTGGGCAAAACAGCAAGCAGCAAATAACATGGTAAAAATTAAAGCTCTTCTCATTTTTTTATCAGTTCAATAACTTTGGCACAAATATCACGGGCAACCTCGGTTTTGGTTTTTAACTCATAAACCGTGTTATTTAAACCGCTATCTATCAAAGTTACTTTATTAGTATCATTTTTAAACCCTGCGCCGGCATCATTTAATGAATTTAATACAATAAGGTCCAGATTTTTTTTCTGCAGCTTATCAATAGCATATTGTTCCTCGTTTTGGGTTTCCAGCGCAAAGCCTACCAAAACCTGACCGGTACGTTTTTTAGCGCCAAGTGTTTTTAATATATCGGTAGTTTTTTTCAGGCCGATGTTTAGTTCACCGTCCTGTTTCTTTATTTTTTGATCGGCCACGGTAACCGGTGCATAATCTGCAACAGCGGCAGACATAACGCAGGCCTTAACAGTATCAAAATGCAACAGGCAAGCCTCCAGCATTTCTGCAGCGCTTATAATATCTATCCGTTTAATGCTTTTTTGTTTGCTTATTTGCGCCGTAGGGCCGGCAATTAAAATAACATCGGCACCCAATGCAGCCAATTCATCAGCCAAAGCAAAGCCCATTTTACCCGAAGAATGGTTGCCAATAAAGCGTACCGGATCAATAGCCTCATAGGTAGGTCCGGCGGTAACCAGTATTGGTACATTGGCTAAGGGAAGTTTCTTTTTAATGTCGTCAGTAAGGAAGGTAATAATCTCTTCCGGCTCGGCCATTCGGCCCTCACCATTTAAACCGCTTGCCAGTTCGCCGCTACCGGGAGGTATAAGTATGTTGCCGAATGATTGCAGCTTATCAATGTTATCCTGGGTGCTATCATGCTTCCACATATCCAAATCCATAGCAGGGGCAAAATATACCGGGCACTTGGCAGATAGGTATACCGCGGTAAGCAAATTATCGCAATGCCCGCCTGCCATTTTAGCCATGGTATTGGCACTTGCCGGGGCAATAATAACAACATCTGCCCAAAGGCCCAATTCAACATGGTTGTTCCATTCGCCGGTATCAGGCTTAAAGTATTCAGAATATACAGGCCGCTTTGATAAGGTTGATAGCGTTAAGGGTGTAATAAAATTGGTAGCATCGGGTGTCATTACCACCTGCACATTGGCGCCCGCCTTTATCAGTAAACGTACCAGCGTAGCAGCTTTATAAGCAGCAATACTGCCACAAATACCTAAAATTATGTTTTTACCCTCAAGCATATAGTTCCCTAACATCCGCCGTAGGCGAAGGAATGTTTAATAAAAGTTAAATGTAACAAAAAACTCCCTTAGCGGGAGTTCTTTAT
>JAQBNY010000222.1 GCA_028288315.1 Mucilaginibacter sp. | reverse complement strand
AAGCGGTTGAGTACTTTATAAAAAAGAAGTTTGATGAACTGGGATTGGAAGAGTACAAGGAATTTATCCACTTTGGCTTAACCTCGCAGGATATTAACAACACAGCTATACCTTACTCTTTTAAATTAGCAATTGACGAGATTTACCTCCCTGTATTTACAGAATTGGTTGAGCTGTTAAAAAAATACGCTGCCAATTGGGATGCAATACCTATGCTGGCACATACTCATGGGCAACCGGCATCACCAACACGCCTGGGCAAAGAGATAAATGTATTTGTTGAGCGTTTACAAAATCAGTTAAACCTGCTAACAGCGGTTCCCTATTCTGCCAAGTTTGGCGGGGCAACCGGAAACTTTAATGCGCATCACGTAGCTTATCCGGATACCGATTGGAAAGCTTTTGGTAACCATTTTATTAATGACATTTTAGGGTTGAGCCGCTCGCAGTTCACCACCCAAATAGAGCATTATGATAATTTTGCCGCCCAGTGCGATGCTTTAAAAAGGATAAACAATATCCTGATAGACTTGGACAGGGACATGTGGGCATACATCTCCATGAACTTTTTCAAGCAAAAAATTAAAGCCGGCGAAGTTGGATCATCGGCTATGCCTCACAAAGTTAACCCAATTGATTTTGAGAACAGCGAAGGTAACCTGGGAATAGCCAATGCCTTATTTGAGCATTTAGCGGCTAAATTACCTATTTCTCGCCTGCAGCGCGATTTAACAGACTCTACCGTATTGCGTAACATTGGCGTGCCGGTTGCGCATACCCTTATCGCCTTTAAATCAACCATAAAAGGATTAAATAAATTATTGCTAAACGAAGCGGCCATTAACGCCAGCCTAGAAGCTAACTGGGCCGTGGTTGCAGAAGCTATACAAACCATCCTTCGCCGTGAGGGCTATCCAAACCCGTACGAAGCCTTAAAAGAGCTTACACGCACCAATACACAGGTAAACGCGCAAACTATAGCGGAGTTTGTAGATACGTTGCAGATTAGTGATTCTGTAAAAGAAGAATTGAAAGGAATAACGCCTCAGAATTATACTGGGATATAGACCCGATGTGCAGATTATAGATATGCAGATATGCAAATGAAAAAACCTTGCAAATTATCTGCACATCTGAAATTTGCATATCTGCACATCCCCTCCTCTGTCAGTGTGGAGTAAAACTAAGAATAACAGGAAAGAACAATCAAAAACCTGATTACATTTGTTATCTATTAAAATAGTACAGCCATGAGTATCAACGTATATACAGAATCTACCCCTAACCCGGCAACAATGAAGTTTATTGTAAACAAGTTGTTGATTAACGGAAGTGTAGATTATGCAACAAGGGAAAGTGCCGAGGCATCTCCTTTTGCAAAAGAATTATATAAATTTTCGTTTGTTAACGGTGTTTTCTTCGCCAGCAACTTTGTTACGGTTACAAAAACCGAAGGCAGCGACTGGAACGACATTGAACCGATACTGAAGGAGTTTGTAAAAGGTGCCGTTGAATCTGAATTAAAAGTTCAGGCAGTAGAGCAAGCCACAGATGTTGATTTTGAAGGTACAGATGTTGAAATAAAAATACAGCAGATACTGAACGATTACGTTCGCCCGGCGGTTGAGCAGGATGGCGGTGCTATCAGCTATCGTTCGTTTGATGCAGGTGTAGTTACTGTTGAGCTTCGCGGTTCATGCAGCGGTTGCCCATCATCAACTGTAACACTAAAAGCCGGTATCGAAAACCTATTGAAACGGATGGTGCCAGAAGTTACCGAAGTGGTATCTGAAGCATTATAATATTTCAGAAAAGAATTTAAGAGATCCTCAGATTCTTACAAAAAACAAAGCACCAATCAACGCGATTGGTGCTTTGTTTTTTACAGCAATTTCCCGCTAAAATTTGCCAGAATCTGCATAAAACTGCTCAATTTCGTATCCTTTTTGTCAGATAAAGTACTTATTGATATAACTCAGCATCTCCCCGGTTATCTTGCCGTTTGTTGCCAAAAGCTCCCTGGTATTTATTACTTCCGGGCCGCCTTTAAAATTCACTACTTCTCCGCCGGCTTGTTTTACTATTACAATACCTGCGGCAATATCCCAGGCGTTCAAGTTATACTCATAAAAGCTTTCAAACCGTCCGCAGGCAGTATAAGCTAAGTCAACCGCTGCTGAGCCTAAACGGCGCAAACCGTGGCAGTTGCGCATCAACTCTGTAAATAACTCAATATAAGGCTGCTGCTTAGTAAAATCGTAATAAGGGAAACCAGTGGCTATCAAACTATCAGCAATAGTTGGGCGGTTGCTTACTTTAATCTCTGTACCGTTTAGGTATGCGGGCGCATCCTGATGTGCGTAAAAACATTCGTCTTGGTTTACTTCATAAACCACTCCTAAAACCGGTTCATCATATTCCTGTAAAGCAATACTTACCGAAAAGGTAGGCAAACCGTGTATAAAATTAGTGGTGCCATCCAACGGGTCTATTACCCAACTATACCTGTCGCCCAATTTGTTACGTGTTTTTTCTTCAGTAATAAAACCGGCTTCGGGAAGTATCAGTTCAAGGCCCGCAACTATCTTTTCTTCGGCGGTTTTATCCACATATGAGACCAAATCATTCAGGCCCTTGTATTCTATCCTATCCGGATTAAAAGTTTTTCTTTCCTGGCGGATGAACTGGCCTGCTTCCTTTGAAACATCAATTACCTGATTTATGATCTGGCTTAATTTCATGCTGTTGTCGTCTAAGTGATAAGTTGAAAGAGAATAACTTATGTATAAAATAGCTTGCTGAAAACAAGCTTAATGCTGTAAAGATCCGGGCAAGCGGTGGATAAACGTTTAGTTGCTGAATCATAAATTTCAGTACAATTAAATTGGCAAAAAAACCAATTGCAGCAACTGATATAAATCTGATGAACTGTTTATACGCCTGTAGTTTTGACTGGTTAAATACCAGGTAACGGGTCATTATAAAGTTAACTATTACCCCTAAAAAGAATGATATTGATAAAGATAGTGTTGAATTACGAATGGTATATGATAACAAGCCATACGTTTTTTGCTCAAACAGATTATGATATAACAAGTAAAAAGTAGCAATATCTACGGCGAAACCAGCACCTGCCGATAGCAGGAACCTAACCGCGTGGCTTTTGGTTATTCTATTCCAAAGCTTTTCAGCCATGTTTTACAAGTGCTTTTTTGTCCCGGTTTTGGCCGGTAACTACTAAAGCAATCCCGCCAATAACCATAATTAATGATATCATCTCTGCCTGGGTAAAGGAAATTCCGGCTACATTGTAGCGGGTGTTTACCCTTATTAATTCAATAAAAAAGCGCTCAACACCGTTCAATATCATGTATATACCAAACAATACACCAGGTGCTTTTATCTTGTTGCGGATACCCCATAAAAACAGGAATAACAACAAGCAAACTACTGATTCATAAAAAGATGTAGGATATACCGGAAGCTTTAGTTCATTACAAAACTTACCTACGCAATTAGGTATTAAATTACCCGGATCTGCTTCATTAACATTATGAGGAAACTTAAACGACCACATCCAATCTGGCGCCCAGCTTAACCATCCCGGCTTTGACGCAAGGTTAGGTATGCCCCAATCTCCATCTCCAGACATTTGACAACCCACACGGCCAAGTGCATAAGCAAGCATTACACCTGTTGCACCAATATCCAACATATTTAAAGGTTTTATGCCGTGTTTATTAGCAATATATAATACGGCAGCACCACCGCAAATTAATCCACCATAAAAAGTTAAACCACTAAAACCTATCAGCATACCTACCGGGTCGGCCATAAACTCATCCCAGTTTTCTAAGCCATTAAACAGCTTAGCTCCGGCAAAGCCCCATACAGCCGCCCACAACAAGATACTACTCATTAATTCATATGGGTGTACAGTAACCCTACGGGTTTCGGGCTTGGGCAGTTGTTGCTTTTTGCTTTCGTAGTATGCCCAGTACGCAAAGCCTGCTGCAAATAATATACCACCTAACCAGCTGCCTCGCAGTGATAAAAGAAAAGATTGCGGATCATTAATCAATGCGGAATAATGCATTGCTGCATCCACAACTTTATACCCTAAAATAAATCCAAATATGCCGTTGCCAACTAAATCACCAATTGATGCAGGTGCACCAACAACTATTGTTTTTTCGAAAGGATGTATGTAGCCTAAACGCTCTTTACGTTTAAATTCCTCAGTAAAAGCCCAGTAAGCAGCTATAAAAGCAAGTGCTACAAAAAAGCCAAAGGTTTGTATAGGTAAGGGTATATTAATGCCTGTAAGATATTGAATCAGCGAAGAAAGGGTTGGAAACATAAGCAGATATTTGTGAGGCGAATATAGGAGTTAATGCACTAATATTTCTTCGCTTTCTGTTATTTCAACATCACCATCCGGTGATATTTGGGTTAAATGAACTGTCCTTATCTCATTTACCAATACAGGGTCATACTTGGCTTTTACTTTTACATAGTTACGTGTAAAGCCATGCATAAAGCCATCTTTTATATCACCCTCAAACAAAACCTCATCAGATTTATTAAGCTGTGTTTCATAAAATGCCCTGCGCTTTTTATCAGATAGTATGTGCAGCATTTTACTTCTGTCGGCCCGTGCCGAGCCTGGTACAGTGCCGCTCATTTCTGCCGCAGGTGTGTTTTCCCGTTCAGAATAGGTAAACACATGCAAGTAAGAAACGTTGAGATCATTCAGGAAATTATAGGTATCAATAAAATCTTCTCTTGTTTCTCCCGGGAAACCAACTATCACATCAACCCCTATGCAACAATCAGGCATTACCTGTTTTATTTTGGCTACCCTGCTTACATACAGCTCTCTTTGGTATCTGCGGCGCATTAGGCCCAATATTTTGTCAGAGCCCGATTGTAATGGAATATGAAAGTGCGGTACAAAATGTTTTGAAGTTGATACAAACTCAATTATCTCGTCGCTAAGCAGGTTTGGCTCAATGGATGATATACGTATCCTGTCAATCCCCTCTACTTCATCCAGCGCCTTTACGAGGTCAAAGAAGCGGTCTTCGCGCTTGCCATCCCTGATGCCAAAATCGCCAAGGTTAACACCCGTTAGTACAATCTCTTTTACACCCGATGCAGCAATATCTTTTGCTTGCACTATAACATTCTCAATTGTATCGCTGCGACTGCTGCCACGTGCCAGCGGAATTGTGCAGAATGTACAGGAATAATCACAGCCATCCTGCACTTTCAGGAAAGTACGGGTACGGTCGCCAAAGGAGTATGATGGTACAAACTGGTTTGCTTCAGAAACCGGCTGATTATAAACAACGGCTTTAGGCCTCTTGGTAAGGTCGGTGATATGATCAACCAACTGGAATTTCTCGGCAGCGCCTAAAACCATATCAACGCCGGGTATTTCGGCTATTTCTTTTGGTTTTAACTGCGCGTAGCACCCAACAATAGTAATGAATGCGTTTGGAGATATCTTAAGTGCTTCTTTAACTATTTTTTTACACTTTTTATCGGCATTCTCGGTTACTGAGCAGGTGTTAATTACATATACGTTGGGTGTATCGGTAAAATCAACCGTATCAAAACCAGCCTGTGTAAACAGGCGGCCAATGGATGATGTTTCTGAATAGTTCAGCTTACATCCAAGTGTATAAAAAGCAACTTTCTTATTCATTTTAAAGCTGCAAAGATAAGATTTTTGGGGATTAGTTGATTGGAGATTGGTGAGTAGTTATTAAAAGGAATGTAAAAAGGAATTATTAATTGCTTATTTGCTCAGCACAAAGAGAATTTTTCATAATCACTAACTAAATTCCCTCCCACCTGTAACTTTCGTTCTCCAATCCTATAAGGTCAATAACACGATTTACAACCGTCATAGCCAGTTCTTCGATAGTTTTAGGTTTGCTGTAGTATGATGGTATTGCCGGACAAATAATACCTCCAGCCTCCGTAACTGTTTGCATATTACGAATATGGATGAGGTTGAGCGGTGTATCTCGGGCTACCAATATTAATTTGCGGCGTTCTTTTAAAATCACGTCGGCAGCCCTGCTTATCAGGTCATCAGATACTCCCGAAGCTATGCGTCCCAAAGCGCCCATAGAGCAGGGAACTATAACCATTGTATCAAACCGTGCAGAACCTGACGCGAACGGCGCCATAAAATCCTTTTTGTCGTATGTTTTAAACGGATAATTGTCGTGGCTGAAATCATCCAACTCAAATTCCCATACCAGTTTGGCATTGTCGCTCATCACAACGGCAACTTCGGCAATCTGCGGCTGCAACTGCTGTAGTTTATCCAGTAATAATTTGGCATAAATAGATCCGCTTGCACCGGTAACAGCAACTACAATTTTTTTCTTCATCATGTTATAGGTACAAATAAACGGAACAAAAGTTACAGGCACAAAAAAGGGTCGAATAACTCGTACC
>JAQBNY010000173.1 GCA_028288315.1 Mucilaginibacter sp. | reverse complement strand
GATGAAATAAATCTCTATCTCACATTAAAACTTAAGCAATATGAATAAGATTTTAATTTATGCAGCTTTATTAAGTTGCTTGATTTTAGGATGTAAGAAAAAAGAAAAGCCATCTCAGCCAAGCCAGACAGGTGTATATGAACTTGAAAAACAAGTGCTCAGTCGCGGAGGTAAAGACTCTACTATTAAGAGAACTCAAATAAAAATTTATACAGATCGTCACTTTATGTATGCCAGTATAGTACCTGATTCATCTGTTGGATTTGGTGTTGGCACTTATACTCTTGACTCTAACAGAATTACGGAACATAGTATTTATAGCAGCAGAGCGCTTGACTCACCCCTAACTTATAAGCTTATAATTACAAAAAAAACCAATGGTTACACCCAAATTATTCCGGACTATGCTACAGTACAAGGTGTAAAATATGTATTGAAAGAAGACTATAAAAAATTGGCACCAGCTGATACCTCTATAGCTGATACCTCTGTACTTGATGGTTTGTGGAAAATGGAAAAAACCTATACAATAAAAGGTAAGGATACGATACCAACGGAAATAACACAGTATAAAATGTTCTGGGGAGGGCATTTTACTTTTATACACAGGCTTCCGCGGAACAAGGAAAAAACCATATTTAAAAATGGTTTTGGTACCGGGGTATTTACTTTTAGGAATGATACGCTTAGGGAGGAAGATGTAATATCAAATTACGCTTTACTTCGTGGGCATAAATTTGCTATTAAGATCACATTAAATGGTACTGATGAATATACCCAGGTAATTAACAGTGCTACAAATGGTCAATCTGTAGAAATATACAGGCGGGTCAAATAAAAATATCTTATTTAAAAAGGTGTGAAAAAAAGGCGTCTTCTTCAAATAAGCACTACGATTGTTTTTGTGCAATGATGTGAATCATACGATTAATAGGCTCATTATATAAAATATTGAAGCCTTGCTGTTCCAAAAGGGCAACAATCTTGTCTGGTAAAATCCGGGTTTTATAATAGGAACTTACGGTTTGCTGCCAGCCGCTTGCAGTTTGTGTATGCAATAGATCCGTCACCAATACCCTGTTATCTGTATAATCCAAACAACAGGTAAGTATGCGATGCGCATCACTCTTTACCGGAATGAAACGCTTATCACCTGTAAGCGCATTGCTGTAATCTCTAAAAGAAAGAATCAGCTTTCCATTATTGTAAAGCGTAACTGCACAATCTGCAATAAGCTGTTCTATCTCTTCGGTATTTTCAAGATGACTAAGCGTATCACCAGCACAAATAATAACTTCGGGATTAAGCGGTTTGTAGTCTGCTACAGAGCGTAAATCACCTTCAATAACCTCTACTGGCAAGTGCATACTGTTTTGCCGTAGCTCACCAAGTAGCTGTCGATTGAAATCTATAGCGTAAACCTTAAATCCAATTTTGGCCAAAGAAACGCTTTGCAACCCATGCCCTGCACCCAAATCAAGTGCAACGCCCGTACTATTAGGAATAATATAATGGTTACTTAGATATTCTTGCTGAGATTGCTGGCCGTCTGCAAAATCACCCACCATCCAAGAGTAAAAGTTACCCAAATGGATATCATAATGTTCTTTAATGTTCATGTGCAATAAGGGGTGTAAACAGATAATTTTGGATTTAATACAATTATACTATTTATTTCTAATGCCATTTTCATTAAACAAATTCAAGTAATTAGAATAACTTTCTGGTTTTTAATTAAACCGTAAAATAGAACCTGATATAATCCTTCCAAAACAAAAAGCCATTTAGTTTAAAACTAAATGGCTTTTTTCTGTTTGAAATACTTTCAAATCTTAAAAAAATGCTTTTGTAATCATCTGGTTATAACCAGCAATGGTTTATTAACTTTATTTTCTTTACTGTTAAATTGTGTAACAACGTTTTTATTTGCAGGATCTTTAATTGATAAACTAGCTATTTTATCACCTGCTAACTGTGCTTTAACAAAATTTGTTACATTAAAATCAACGTATTTCGATATATTATTTACACTCGCAATACTTAAAGCCATTGCGGTAGGTTGCGGTGCATTGTTAAATACTAAATTGCTTTCTGACCAGGTATCGTTATCTATACCAAAACATGACAAATTTAATGCTGTCTGACTATCCATATTTCTGCCATATACGCGCAGGGTTCCTGATGTTATTGAGGCTACATTAGTCAACGAAAATTTAAGATATGTTGACCTTTGATAATTACTGGCAGTGGAACCCTTAACAATCAAAGAAGTATCGCTACCATAATTAGTTGAAGCAAAGCTTCCGTTACGAATATAAGTATCAGCTAAAGGCAGTATGTTAAAAGATGTTGTATTTACAACCGGAACTCCTTTATAATTTACATTAGAAAAGTTTCCTCCTACATAATAAATATTCCCACTTAAAACAGCCGCCACTCCAGCAGACTTCGCTGCAGGCATCCTATTAAGTTCTTCCCATGTATTTGTAGCCGGGGTGTATGCAAAAACACGATTGCTTAAAACGCTATGAGAAGTTTCTCCCCCAAGCACAATTAAGCGGTTCCCATATGTAACTACTGCCGAAGAAATATGATCAACGCCAACAGGCATATCGGCTAAATTTGTCCATGTATTAGTTTGTTCATTATAAACTTCCAATGTTTTTTGGGCAAGTGAGTTTTCATCCTGATGATGGGCCCCACCCAGGAAATAGATCTTTCCATTTAAAACAGCTGATCCGGGATGATTTACGCCATTATTAAGTGGCGCTAATGATTTCCAGCCCGCGGCTATATTATTTAAATCTAATGCTAAATGAATGTTTATATCAGCACGTGATAAATCTGCCCCTCCCATATAATGGATCTTACCGTTTACATATCTTAATTGACCCGCGGCTAAAGCTTGTGGTAAATCTGGCAGCCTTGTATACGTATTTGTGACAACAGTGTATTTCCAAACCTGCTTAGTGCCAAAAACCTGACCGGTTCCATTAGAAGTTGAGATATAACCACCAGCAAAATAAATATCATTTCCATCATTTGTAACGCCAACATGAGTTACCCCACCAAAATTTGATCCGGTTGGTTCATGGGGTAAATCTTTAATAGAGGCCCACAAATTACTAATTGCATCATAAACATAAGCACGTTTAGTAGGGGTCCATTGCGGCCTTTTATTTATATCATAACCACCAAAAATATAAAGCTTATCATGTACTACCTCTCCATGAACTTCGTGAGTTCCTATAGGCTGGGCTTTTGCGGTGCTCCACGTTATTGATGAAAAATCTGGATTTGTAGCACCAGGTAATACCTTACCTGTATCGTTTGTACTTGTATTTAATATTTCTTGCTCTTTTGTTTTATTGCAGCTTTGCAAAAATATTAATCCTGCGAACACCAATGCATACGCAGTTGGTTTTAGTTTGTTTATGTTCATACCTTATAATTCTACAGTGGATTAACAATATATCTAATAAATTGACTTATAAGAAACATATAAAACTATAAAGAAATTAAATACAATAAAATCGCCGTATACCTATTGTGCTAAATATGTGAAGTGCCACTTACTTTATTGCAAAAACAGTAAGTTGAATGAAACAAACACCTAAGCAAACTGTCTTATATGTCTACAGAAATTCATAAGCATTTTGCAGTAAAATGAATGTTTAATATAAAATTATTAAATTTAAAATTTTACAACAAACAGGAATGATAATTGTTATACCCGCAATATGTCCGATACGCCTCAATTGACCTTAGATGCTACGATGGGTAAAAACCACCAAATTCCAGTCGCAAAGCATTTTGATTTCAACCACTTACCTATAGCTGTTTACACCTGCGATAATCTGGGTTATATTACATCATTTAATAAGGCAGCAGAAGTATTGTGGGGTAGAAAACCAGAAATTGGGAAGGACCTTTGGTGCGGTTCATGGAAAATTTTTCATATAAACGGTGAGCCAATGGACCTTGATACCTGCCCTATGGCTATAACACTAAGGGAAGGCAGGGCCGTTGAAGGAAAAGAAATTCTTATAGAGCGGCCCGATCATACAAGAGTTAAAGTAAGGCCCTACCCCGTACCTGTATTTGACGAGGATGGTTTGCTAACCGGTGCTATCAATACATTAGTAGATATAACAAATTTAACAGAAGGCGAAGAAAAGCGGGCGATATTAGCCGCCATTGTTGATACCTCGGACGATACCATTGTAAGTAAGACTTTACAGGGAATTATAACCAGCTGGAATAAAGCAGCCGAAAAGATGTTCGGCTATACAGAAAGTGAAGCATTGGGAAAACATATTTCGCTAATCATTCCACATGATAGGTTAGATGAAGAAAAACATATCATTAGCGAAATTAGCAAGGGCAATATAGTTGATCATTTTCAAACCATCCGTGTAGCAAAAGATGGCCGTATGATCCCTATATCGGTCTCTGTTTCTCCTATTATTGACAACCACGGAAACATCATCGGTGCCTCCAAGATAGCAAGGGATGTAAGTGAACAACATCTTGCAAATGAAGCTGCACGTCGTTATACCGAGCGCCTGGAGATCATTAACGCAATAACAGAGACCATTTCCGAAGAGCTGGATCTGAATAAAATATTACAAAAAGTAACTGATGTTACCACGCGGCTAACCGGTGCACAATTTGGTGCCTTCTTTTACAATAATGTTGATGCCAACGGCGAATCCTTTATGTTATATACCTTATCAGGAGCGCCTAAGGAAGCCTTTGAAAAGTTTGATATGCCCCGGAATACGGAGGTGTTCAAAACAACCTTTAAAGGCGAAGGTGTGGTAAGGGTAGCTGATATTACTAAAGATGATCGTTATGGCCGCAGCACACCTCATCACGGTATGCCTTATGGACATTTGCCGGTGGTAAGTTATCTGGCTGTGCCGGTTGCTTCCAGATCGGGTTCTGTAATCGGCGGTTTATTTTTTGGTCATCCGGAACCTGATAAATTTACCGCAGAGCATGAAGATATTGTGGTATCTATAGCCGGCCAGGCGGCAATAGGTATTGATAATGCCATTTTATACGAAGAAGTAAAAACCCTGAACGAGAAAAAAGATGAATTTATTGGTTTGGCCAGCCATGAATTAAAAACACCATTAACAAGTATTAGCGGCTATCTTCAAATCATCAGTCGTTTAAATGCTAATGACAACACACAAAAATTTGTAGATAAAACTATTCAGCAGGTTAAGAAGCTCACCGCCCTTGTATCCGATCTGCTGGATGTTTCCAAGATAGAAGCTGGTAAGCTGCAATTAGATAAAGAAAAGTTTGACATTAGGGCTGCTGTAAATAACGTTATAGAATTGATACACTTCTCCAACATAAATTATCAGATCTCACTTGACACTGATATAGAGAGCTTGATCATGAATGGTGATGCGGACCGGATTGAACAAGTGCTTATCAATTTACTGAATAATGCGATCAAATATTCTCCCGGAAGCAATAAAGTAGAACTGTCATTGAGCAGCACGGACAGTGAAGTAAAAATAGGTGTAAAAGATTACGGTATTGGTATAGCTCATGATAAATTGACGAAGATTTTCACCAGGTTTTACCGTGTAGAAGGAACTAATCACACTATATCCGGGCTGGGTATAGGGCTTTATCTGTCAGATGAAATTATTACCCGGCATCATGGGAAATTATGGGTAGAAAGTGAATTGGGTAAAGGAAGCACTTTCTGGCTCACTTTACCGCTTTTTAATGATACTCTGCTACCTGAAATTAATTAGGTTATATTTGCACAATTATCATGAACTATCCAGAAAAAAGAATAATTATTTTTGACGATGATGAAGATATACTTGCTATATGCTCTTACGTATTAGAAGAACGGGGATGGGAAGTGCATACTTTTACTGATTGCAATGATGTTATTGAACGCGTAAGCAGTATTAAACCAAGTGTTATTCTTATGGACAATTGGATACCCGATGCAGGAGGAATAGTGGCGACACAATTGCTCAAAAAAAATGAAGAGTTAAAGAACACCCCTGTCATTTACTTTTCGGCTAACAATGATATTCATTTACTTGCTGATAATGCCGGTGCCGAAACCTTTTTGGCCAAGCCATTTGATATTGATGAGTTGGAACAGGTTATTCATACGGCACTGCATAGTTCCGTATGAAATGAAAACGACTTGGTATAAATCGGCTTAAGGGTGCTATCCTTCCTGGCTAATTTAAAAAACAGTCGTAACTGGCAAGTAATAGGTTCCTTCTTAAAAATGGCACACGCCTTGTACATCAATTAGTAGCGTACGTATCAACCCCAATTTGTATACCTTAATTGTTGCAGACAACGACTTTAATTATATTATTAGTTTATTTTTGTTATATTAGAGAAATTACAGCCACTCCAATAATGTCAATACTCAGCGTTGAGAAAGGCGAAGCCTATTACAGAAACATCCTTAAAAGTATAAAAGGTTATGCTGTTTTTACCACAGATAAAGATGGCATTATTACTTCCTGGAATCCCGGGGCTCAAAATATCCTCTTATATAAAGCAGATGAAATTATCGGAAAAAATGGTAATATCCTTTATATTCCGGAAGATATAAATGCGAGGGTACCTGACATTGAACTTGCTACTGCATTACAGGACGGGAAAGCCATTAATGAACGCTTTCATGTAAAAAAGGATCAAACCCGCTTTTGGGGTAGCGGCCTGGTATTTCCTTTATTAGATGACCAAGAGAACCATATTGGCTTTACCAAAATCATGCGCAATGTTTCTGACGAGGAGCAGGCTGAAGTTAATTTAAGAGAAGAACAAACGTTAGCACAAACGCTGGTTTCTGCCTTTAATGAGCCTATAGTAGTATTAAATTCCGATCTAAAAATTATTAATTTCACTTCTGCTTTCGTTCAATACTTCAGTTTAAATAAAACCAGTATCACCGGGAAAGACTTTTACGAGATTATGGATGGTGGAGTAAATATAGAGCAACTACACTTAAAACTGGAAGAGGCCCTTAAAAACGAGAATTTCCATACAGATTTTGAAGTAGCTTATATACATACTCAACGAGGCGCTCGTAGTGTATATGTAAAGCCAAGAAGGATTTACCAACCTCCAAACTTATTGTTCAGCCTGGAATTTGAGGACTTAACCGAAAATAAAGCAGTCATGGAGGAGAAGGATGTTTTTATTTCTGTGGCAAGCCATGAGATAAGAACACCTATATCTGTGATTAAAGCCTATGGCCAGATTCTGTCCCGCGAATTGAAGGATGCAAAACCTATTGTTACTAAAGCAGTGATAAAGATTAATGAACAGATCTCTTATATGAGTTCATTAATCACTGCACTTCTGGACACATCCAAGATTACCACGGGTAAATTTGAAATTGAACTGGAAGTATTTGATTTATGCAATTTAGTAAAGGAGATAACAGAAGGTTTTCGCCTTACACAAACCTCGCACAAAATCATATTTACACAGGAAAAAAACAGTATGGTATTGGCTGACAAAGTACGCACAGGCAGTGTGATCACTAATTTATTATCCAATGCTGTTAAGTATTCGCCTAATGCAACTGAAGTGCGGGTAAACCTGGATATTATTGACCATCAGGTTAAGGTAAGCATTCATGACTATGGAATGGGGATTCCTGATATTGAAAAGGGTAAGCTGTTCCAGCGTTTCGGCAGGACGGAATCTATAAAGAAAACGAAAATACCGGGCACAGGGCTCGGCCTGCATCTATCTGCCGAGATTATTAAATTACAAGGTGGAGAAATTGGTTTTACTACTGAAGTAGGAAAAGGATCAACCTTTTATTTTACTTTGCCTTTGTATGAAGGAGAAGTTTAAATTGGTAGCAGGAATACTTTATTAAAATGGTTAACTTTTCCTTGTTATTTTAACGTCACTTTGCTAAGGGCAAGCAGCTATACTATTAATAATTAAGCTTTTATAGCCAATTCTTAATTATATTAAATATGGCTATTCTGCCATGTTAACAACTTCCTTAGCATTGGTTGGCATGGTAAAACGGAAACAAGTCCCTTTATCAAGTTCGCTTTCAACCTTTATGGTGCCGCCATGTGTTGTCACAAAGTCTCTAACCAGCAATAAGCCCAGGCCGGTCCCCTTTTCCTCGCTTGTTCCTAACAACGATCCGTAATGAATATTCCCAAACAGCATTTCTTTGGTTCTTTCAGACATCCCTACGCCCTTATCCTGAATACATATTTCTACCATGTCATCCACAAGAGTAGCCGTAACAGAAATTATTCCGCCTCCGTGTGGTGTATACTTGATTGCATTGGTAACTAAGTTCTGCAATACCGATCTGAGCATCAGGGCATCCGCATGAATATAGTGGTAATCCTCTACTTTATTTTCCAGCCTAAGTTCTTTTTGTATCGCATTTTCTTTTAACAGATCTAACGATTCATTTATGCAACGCCATAAGTGAAGTTTTTCTGGCTTAAAGTTGGTTTTTTCACGCTGATTTTTGGCCCACTCTACCAACTCATTTAGTTGGCTCAGTATCTTGTTGGATGTTCTGTGAATAATCCCTGAAAATATTTTAATCTGTTCGGGGCGCAGCTTTTGAGCATCGCGCGATAGGTTCTCTGAAGAAACCAATAGCGAAGTTAACGGATTCCGCAGATCATGTGAAATAACAGAAAGAAACTTATCTTTTGATATATTAAGCGCCTTTAATTCATGATTCAGGTTTTCTAATTCCATGGTACGTTCCCGTACCCGTTGTTCCAGCTGCATGTTCAATTGTACCAGGTCCTGGTTTATAGCCTGCAGTTTTTCTTCCTGCTTTTGCAACAATTGATTTTTTTTATGCAGCTCTGCAAATATGGCAACCTTTGATCGTAGTATCTCCGGATTAAAGGGCTTCCTGATAAAATCTACCGCACCGGCTTTATAACCCTTAAATACGGCCGCTTCCTCGTAGTCATGTGCAGTAATAAAAATAATAGGGATCTGTTTTAACTTATCGCGCTGGTAAATTAATTCGGCAGTCTCGTACCCATCCATAGTAGGCATCTTTACATCCAGCAAAATAAGCGAAAAGTCTTCTTCTCTTAGAAGTATCCGAAGTGCCTCCCTGCCAGATGTGGCCTTTGAAAAAGAATAACCCTCTTTTTCTAAAACCACCTCCATAGACATCAGATTGTTCTCGTTATCATCTACTAAAAGGATTTTTATCGCTTTATCTTTAACCATTATGCTATTTTTATTCGTGCATGTATACTATACACAATTATTTAATTAACCAAACCCGCATTAACGACAAAAGCTGATCTGTTTTTACCGGTTTAGTAATATAGTCTGAAGCTCCGGAAGAAATGCACTTCTGCCTGTCGCCTATCATTGCCTTGGCAGTAACAGCAATTATCGGCAGGTTTTTATGCTTAGGTTCCTTACGGATCATTTGTATTGTTTCATAACCATCCATTTCCGGCATCATGATGTCCATTAAAACAATATCAATATTTTTTTCCTTGTTTAATATTTCTATAGCTTCTCTGCCACTTTCAGCAGTGATCACATCAATGTTTGAACGTTCAAATACTGCCGTAAGAGCAAAAAGGTTACGCACATCATCATCTACCACCAGTACTTTTTTAGCATCCAGGATATCACTCTTAACACCAATGCCATCTATCATCTTCAGATTGCTTTCGCTGATGTATTTTTTATTGATGTGAAGCAATACCAATATTTCTTCCAGCAAATGAATATGTGATGATGGTGTTTTGGTTATGACTTTATGATTTAACCGCCTTAACTGGATCAATTCATCCTGTGTAAAGTCACGTGCAGAATGCAGGATAATAGTTGTTTCTTTTTGCTTTAATAAGTTTATCTTATTTAATAACTCTATTCCATTTGCATCAGGTAACACATAATCCACTATGATACAATCAAACAACTCCTTCTTCAAAACCGAAAGCCCTTTCTTAGCTGTTGTTGATCCAAACACTTCAATACGATCATTAGATATCAGGTCTGATATCCTTTGCAGTTCAGCTTCATTATCTTCAATGATAAGTACCCGTTTCTTGGTATGTGCATGAAAACTAACAATACCGGTCA
>JAQBNY010000070.1 GCA_028288315.1 Mucilaginibacter sp. | reverse complement strand
TTGAAGCCGTGAAAAAAGGTATATCACAACCTGTAGGTTCATTAACTCAAATGGGAAGTATCCGTTTGGGTAAAAGAACAGAGAACCGTCATCCAAAAATTAAAGATTTTGTTCCATTGGCAAAATTGGAAGACATTGTATTTGGTGGATGGGACGTATATGAGGATAACGTTTACGAAGCTGCTATGAATGCTAAGGTTCTGGAATCTTCTTTACTAAATGAAGTAAGAGAAGGTTTAGAAGCCATCGTTCCGATGAAAGCTGCTTTTGATAAAAACTATGCTAAAAACCTTGATGGTACACATGTTAAAACTGGTACCCGCCATGAGCTTGCCCAGCAGGTTATGGATGATATTAAAAACTTCCAGGCAAAAAATGGCCTTGACCGTGTAGTTTTAGTATGGTGCGGTTCAACCGAGATTTATTATGAAGCATCAGAAATACATCAAACTTTAGCTGCTTTTGAGCAAGCTTTATTAGATGATGATAAACGTATAGCACCAAGTATGATATACGCTTATGCGGCTTTAAAACTTGGTGTACCATTTGCAAATGGCGCCCCTAACTTAACAGTAGATATCCCTGCGTTAATGGAGCTTGCTAAAGAAACTCAAACCCCTATTGCCGGTAAAGATTTCAAAACAGGCCAAACCTTAATGAAAACAATCTTGGCACCAGGCTTAGCAGCGCGTTCACTTGGTGTACACGGATGGTTCTCAACCAACATTTTGGGTAACCGCGATGGCTTGGTATTAGATGACCCAGACAACTTTAAAACTAAAGAAGTTTCAAAACTTGGTGTGTTAGAAGATATTTTAAGACCAGAAGATAATCCTGAGCTTTATGGTGAGATTTTCCATAAGATCCGTATTAACTACTACCCTCCGCATGGCGATAACAAAGAAAGCTGGGATAATATTGACATTTTTGGCTGGTTAGGTTACAAAATGCAAATTAAGATCAACTTCCTTTGCCGCGATTCAATTTTAGCTGCGCCTATCGCTTTAGACTTAGCTTTATTTTGCGATATGGCTAAACGTGCTAACATGAGCGGTATACAGGAGTGGTTATCATTCTACTTAAAATCGCCGCAAACTGCACCAGGCTTACATGCAGAAAATGATATTTTTAAACAATTGATTAAGCTTGAAAATACATTACGTTACTTAATGGGCGAGGACCTGATCACTCATCTGGGCCTTGACTATTATGACGATATGTTTGCCAATGCATAATATTAAATAGTAAAAACCTGTTGCCGCATA
Source organism: Mucilaginibacter sp. (assembly GCA_028288315.1). Classification (GTDB taxonomy): domain Bacteria; phylum Bacteroidota; class Bacteroidia; order Sphingobacteriales; family Sphingobacteriaceae; genus Mucilaginibacter. Next base: position 15,896 of record JAQBNY010000070.1, on the reverse strand, counting down.
TATGTGTAGCAACAGGTTTTTTTAGAAATACACTTTTCAATCTCACAAATCTCTCCCCCGAATATTATTGGTTTTGCTGCATTACAAAGTATTTTCTACTTATATAGTAACAATTTATTAACCTACATAGTCTATTGGCTTATTGTATAGTAGCAAACTGGTTTAACAACAGTATTCACTATTAACAAGTAATATAATTTTAAAATTGCTAATGGCAACTTTTGTTAAAGCCCAGGCTTCATCATTTATAGCATCGATATTTGACTTTTTGACCACTGTAGTCTGTAAGGAATTTTTTTACCTTTGGTACGTAACTGCAACACTACTTGGAACTATAGTCGGCGGTGCATTAAACTTTGTTTTAGGCAGGGTTTGGGTGTTTGACGGTAAAGAAAAAGGCATACCCCAACAGGTGCTAAAATACCTGGTAGTGTGGGGCGGAAATTCAATACTTAATACTTCTGGTGTGTTTTTTGTAACACATTATACTGGTTTAAGCTATATAATTTCAAAAGTATTAGTTTCAATATCTGTAGGTGTAAGTTATAATTACTTCCTGCAAAAAAAGTTTGTATTTGCATAATTGCATTAAGTTTAAATGAATTTGGAAGCACCTTATAAGCACTTATTATATATAATATTATTATTTGTAAGCAGCTCCTTATTTGCACAAAATACTGTTGTAACCGGTAGTATAACAGATGGTAGTAATAAACAAGCCCTACCATTTGTATCAGTAGCTTTTATAGGCAGCACAATTGGGGTTACTACTAATAATCAGGGATTTTATTCTATACGCTCAACAAAGCCTTACAGCCGTATTAAAGTGTCATACATTGGTTTTAAAGATGTAATTTTAGCTGTAGTACCAGGCAAAGAGCAAGTTATAAATGTAAGGATGACGCCGTCATCAAAGCAGCTAAGAGAAGTTGTAGTCAAATCAAAAAAAAAGCCTAAATATGTTAACGATAACCCTGCTGTTGAACTAATACGTAAGGTTATTGCCAATAAGGATAAAAACCGCCCCGAAAGTTATCAGTACGTTGAGTATAAAGAGTATGATAAGATGCAGTTCTCGCTGAGCAACTTATCTGATAAAGTAGCAGAGAAAAAACTTTTTAGAAAATACAAATTTATATTTGAAAATAAAGATACTGTAACTTACCCAGGGACAACCCTTTTGCCTATCTATCTAAAAGAAAGGCTTTCACAGGTTTATTACCGTAAAAATCCCGAGGCAACCAGGAACATTTTACTCGGAGAAAAATCAGTTGATTTTGGACCAGGCTTTGATACCGAAGGCATAGGCCAGTATTTCAAACACCTGTATGCCAAAATTGATATTTACGACAATAGCATTATGCTTTTGGGCAGGCAGTTTTTAAGCCCTATTGCTAACAGTGCCCCAACCTATTATAAGTTTTTCATTTCAGATACCGTAACTCTTGACAATGGACAAAAACTTGTTCAGCTAAGTTTTACACCACGCAACACTAACAATATACTTTTTGAGGGCGAAATTTACATTACCCTTGATGGTAATTATGCTGTACAAAAGGACGGCCTTACTATTAATAAAAACATCAATGTTAACTTTGTGCGCAGCATGCACATTGATCAGACTTTTGAACAAAACCCTGACGGCCGGTATCATCTTAGTAAAAGTAACACCTTTGCAGATTTTGGTATATCTGCCAAGCGTAAGGGCGGCTTATTTGGCTCACGCACTTTAACTTTTAAAAATTATATTTTAAATAAGCCACGTCCTGCTACTACCTATATAACCCCGCCAGAGGTGGAAGATGAAGAAGTTAAAAACCGCCCTGAAAGCTTTTGGGCTGAGAATCGTTTAGATACACTTACACAAGCCGAAGCAAGGACTTATAAGAATATTGACAGCCTTGTTCATATGCGATCATTCAGGCGTACTGCTGATATTGTTAACCTGTTATTTGCCGGTTTTAAAGACTTTGGAAAATTTGAAGTTGGGCCTGCCAGCACATTTTACAGTTTTAACCCTGTAGAAGGGTTTAGGTTGCGCGCAGGCGGCCGCACAACGGCAAACTTTAGTAAACGCTATTTTCTGGAGGGTTATGGCGCATATGGTTTTAAGGATGAGCGTTGGAAGTATTTTATAGCAGGTACATATTCTTTAAATAATAAAAGCATTTACAGGTTTCCGCAGCATTATATCAGGGCAAGCTTTCAGCGAGAAACTAAAATACCCGGTCAGGAACTGCAGTTTATAAAGGAAGACAACTTTTTACTATCCTTTAAACGAGGCCGAAATGATAAATACCTTTATAATGACATTTACCGCTTAGATTATGTAAGTGAGTACGAAAATCATTTCTCATACAAGTTGGGCTTAAAAAAAACAACGCAAACACCTACAGGCAGCTTATACCCTTTTATAAGCAGCCAAAACAACATATTTAACCACTTAACTACTACTGAGACTTCTATTGAACTTCGGTACGCCCCTAATGAGCAATATTATCAAGGTAAGTTATTCCGTACACCTATCATAAATAAATACCCTAAAATTTCGTTGGAATTTACAACCGGGTTAAAAAACGTTTTAGGTGGCGAGTATAATTATCAAAACTTAACTGCACGTGTAGATAAACGCTTTTATGTAGCACCGTTTGGCTTTAGTGATTTTACAGCCGAAGCTGGCAAAATATTCGGACAGGTACCTTATCCCCTGCTTAACATTCACCGGGCCAACCAAACCTATGCTTACGTTATAGACTCGTATAATTTAATGAACTTTTTAGAGTTTGTAAGCGATAAATCAGTTAGCTTTAATTTAGACCAGCATTTTGGTGGTTTCTTTTTTAATAAAGTGCCATTGTTGAAAAAATTAAAATGGCGCGAAACCGCTTCAGTTAAGGTGTTATATGGTGGTGTGAGTGATAAAAACAACCCTTCAATACATCCTAATTTATACCAATTCCCTGTTGATGAAAATGGTGCGCCAATTACCTATGCCCTGGGTAATAAAGCATATGTTGAAGGAAGTGTTGGCATTGAAAACATTTTTAAGTTTATAAGGGTTGATGTGGTAAAGAGGTTTACCTATCTGGATCATCCTGGTATTGCAGAATGGGGTGTACGCACCAGGGTAAAATTTGATTTTTAATATGTGTAATTTTAATTATTTTTATTGTTAATGGAACAGCAAACTTCAATACGTACAAGCTTACAGCTTAGGATATATAAAATTATTGATCCATTTGTTAAACTGCTTATAAAGCTGGGATTAACACCTAATGCTGTAACGTCTATAGGTTTTATTTTAAACGTAGGTGTAGCTGCCATATTTATAGTTGGTGGCGAAGATGGCGACCGTGCAGATCTTACCTATATAGGCTGGGCTGGTGGCTTAATATTATTTGCCGGCTTATTTGATATGCTTGACGGGCAGGTAGCCCGTTTGGGTAATATGAAATCAGTTTTTGGCGCACTGTATGATTCGGTACTTGACCGCTATAGCGAACTGATTATGTTCCTGGGCATTTGCTATTACCTCGTTGCACATCATTATTTCTTAAGTTCCATTTTTGCATTCATTGCTTTAATAGGTTCTATGATGGTTAGCTATGTACGGGCACGTGCCGAAGGCTTAGGCGCCGAAAGTAAAGGCGGTTTAATGCAACGGCCCGAGCGTGTGGTTACAATTGGCGTTTTTGCAATAGCATGCGGTGTTGCCTCTACCTATATTGGCGGCGATTATAAATTATATGTACCCGGCATTAAATATCATGTGTTTGAAACCATGTCAATATTTACTTTCCCTATTGCCATACTTGCCGTATTAACAAATTTAACTGCTTTTAAAAGACTGATGGATGCGAAAAAAGCATTATCAGAGAACGAAGATGAATAATACCCTTAAAATTTTAACATTACTGCTATTCCTGTTTATTAATTTCACATTACCACTAAGTGCTGCTGTAAACCTTAATAGTTCTAATAATATTCCCCCTGCTGATAGCGCAGCATATAAGACATATTCAAAGTCACTTATGTTCCCTGTACCGCCAGCAGACCATAACAGGCTTTTTTATATCCAGCGTTCATCAAATATCAACACATTGATATATGACCTTAATATTGATAAAAAAACCGGTAAACCTGATACAGAAACGCCTGTACATCCGTATTGGATAAGGTATAATGAGAAAGGACAAAAGGAGGAATTAAATTATATTCAACGTAAATTTGCATATGGTTTAACAACAAAGCCTTTGGGTGGTGATAGGTATGATATCAGATTTGTGTCATACAAAAAATTTCCGCTTACTTTAATGAAGGGAGCAGACGGAAAATATCATATCTTCGCATCTGTAGCGCAAAAGCAAATAATGCTTAACTATGTGTTTATTAAGATAGAGGGCGGTTCGTTTTGGTTGCCAAATGTAATTTACGTGGAATTGAAAGGGATAGCCCCTGCAACAGGAAAAGAAATTACAGAACGTTTTAAACCCTAAATAATTATGGCAAAGAATTTTGTTTCTAACTCACAGGAATCTGTGAGAATGTTTAAAAATAGCTTTTTAGAGAGTTTATCAAAGGTGCATTACTTTGTACCTATTATAATTTTTGTACCGGTTATTTTGGTTTGCAGCTATTTTGCTTTTGATAAGCAAATTGGAGTGCTTAACTATATCGGGCTTTTCTTATTCGGACTTTTTGTATGGACACTTACCGAATACATTATGCACCGTTTTGTGTTCCATTTTGTACCTAAACAAAAATGGGCTTTGCGCTTGCATTTCATATTCCACGGTGTACATCATGATTACCCAAGCGATGCAATGCGTTTAGTTATGCCACCATCGGCAAGTATACCACTGGCTACCGGCTTTTATTTTCTGTTTGATGCATTATTACCTGCCAACTATATCTTCGGTTTTTTTCCGGGCTTTATTTTAGGGTATCTGGTATATGACATATCACATTATGCCATTCATCACTTTAACTTTAAAGGCAGTTTTTGGAAAAACATTAAACAGCACCACATGCTACATCATTACCAGGATCCAACAAAGGGTTATGGCGTAAGCTCACCTTTGTGGGACAAGATTTTTAATTCAGATTTCATTAAAAAGCAGAATGGCTAATGATGGTATTGATGATATACAGATCAATGCCAAAAATATAAGTATTGTTTCTGCTATATCGGTCGCCTACTTACTTTTTTCATACTTTCTGGTAGGCTATAAGTCAGATCAGTTGGTGCTGCTGGGTGTCTTCAATCTGTGTTTCTATGCAACAGGTACTACACGCAGGTTCATACTTGGTTTTTCTATCTTTATTGTCTATTGGATCATTTTTGATTACATGAAGGCATTCCCCAATTATAATTATAAGGATGTAGCTATAGGCGACCTTTATTATACTGAAAAGAGACTATTTGGTATTAATGTTAACAACAGCTTGCTTACTCCTAATGAGTATCTGTATTTAAAAAGGACCAATTTTGTTGATGTTTTTTCCGGTTTGTTTTACCTGTGCTGGATACCCGTACCATTGGCGTTTGCCGCTTATCTTTTCTTTCGTAATAAACAGCAATTTTTACGCTTTGCATTAACCTTTGTACTGGTTAACCTATTGGGTTTTATTGTTTATTACGCTTACCCGGCTGCACCACCCTGGTACATACAGTTACATGGCTTTAAATTTCAGCCGTTAACACAAGGCAATATGGCCGGACTTGCCCGTTTTGATAAGTACTTTAATATAAACCTCTTTAAAGCTATATATGCAAAAGGCTCTAACGTATTTGCTGCTATGCCATCTTTGCATTCATCCTATCCGTTAATTGTGTTGTATTACGGCATAAAAAACAGGCTGGGCGTTGTTAACGTGTTTTTTGCTGTAGTAATGGTAGGCATATGGTTTACTGCGGTATATGCCAGCCATCATTACATATTAGATGTACTTGCGGGTATCATATGCGCCGTTTTAGGTATTGGTTTATTTAATATTGCCCTCTCATCATCTGCCCTGTTAAACAAATTTCTCTTACGATACGAGCAGATCATACAATAAATTGTGTAAACTCATAATATTATGTATAAATTAGTATACTAATATTGATTATGTAAATAAGCGGAATATGCTGATATTTATATATTCCGCATATTTATACGCATAATTACTAACCTGTGATGATCAGTAATTAAAACAGGCATGTAATTTGAATACATATAATCATACAATGTAATCTGTATTCAGATGAAAAAATCATTTACTCTTACCTTATTCATTTTATTAGCCGCATCTAAACTATTTGCTTATACGAATGATCTTGACAGCTTAAAAACCAAACTGCAGCTTACAACCATTGATTCTTTAAAAGGTAATATTTATAAACAAATAGCTGCTCAATATTTACAATACGATACTATAAAACATAGTGGCGTAAAACGATACTATCAGAGCGAAGCGCTGAATTACACCATGCTGGCTCTTCATAACTACAGTTATTATGCAGATACCTTAGGTATGAGAACTTGTTATGACTACCTGGCTAAAGTTTATCAATCTCAAAAAAAATACAGTCAGGCAAAGTGGTTCTTTTTACAATCAAATAAAATATCCCGCAATAAGCATGATACTTTTAATATCATTACATCACTTGTAAAGCTATCTGGTGTTAAAATGGATAATAAGGACTATAAGCTGGCTATGCGCGATCTGAATGAAGCACTAACTTTGTCTACAAAAAACAAAATGCCTAATCTTGAAGCCTTGGTACAGGAGAATTTCGCTTTTTTATACAACAGGATGAAAAATTATGAAAAAGGCGACCAGGCTTCAAAAAGGGCAACAGAGATTTACGAAAAAATTAAGCATGATGATGAGTTAAAATCAATTGCAATGCAAACGAATCATGACTCTACTCAATCTAAAAAGGTAACTCCTGTTGTAAAAAAGAAGATTTCTGTAAGTACTAAAAAAAGCAACAAAACAAATTCTACTAAAAAGTTGGCATCATTATAATATATTAACCGCGATATACAACTCAACTGCTTTTATATATTACGTAAAAAAGATCATCCCAATAAGATGATCTTTTTTACGTTAAACCACCGGCAAATTAAAATGTCAAACCCCCCAATATGAAAACATTTTTTTTAGGTATTTCACTCTTGTTTATTGTACTATTTACAGGCAGCTTTACATATAATAGTCCTGACGATTACACCAGCTTTAAACAGCAATTTTTAGAGCTGATAAACAAAACACGTACAAAGGGATGTACCTGCGGCAATACCTATATGCCTCCTGCCCCTCCTATGGTTTGGAACAACGATTTAGAAAGATCTGCACAGGGCCATGCTAAAGATATGGCTAAACACAAATATTTTAGCCACACCAGCAAAGATGGCCGCAGTATGGAAACCCGAATTATTAACACTGGATACACATTTAAGGGATTTAAAAGTTTTATGGCTGGCGAAAACATTGCTTTTGGACAAACCAGTATTAATGAGGTTATGACTGGCTGGTATAAAAGCGAGGGCCACTGCAAAAATCTGATGAACCCCGGCTTTAAAGAAGTTGGCGTTGCCGAGTACAACACTTACTGGGTACAAGATTTTGGCGGACGAGAATCATTCTCTGCCGAGCAGCAAAAGCTCATAAAAAGCGGCAAATTCAAACTAATACAACAGGAGCCCGTAAGGGATTAATCTTGCGGGTCTTCCTTTTGTTTTTTAGGCATCGGACCACGCTTGTAAATAACTAACCCGTTTAAAAAATTGCGCAATAACTGGTCTTTACAAGGCTGGTAATTGGGATGGTCTTCTTTACGGAATATGGCGCTTAATTCCGTTTTGGTTGTACGAAAATTGGCCAGCTTTAATATTTCTATAATATCGTCATCGCGTAGCTGCAATGCCACCCGAAGCTTTTTCATAACATCATTATTACTCATAGCTTACCTGATTATATATTTTTAAATATTACTATTCCGTTGTGCCCGCCAAAACCAAATGTATTACTTAAAGCGGCGTTCACTTTTTTGTTAATGGATTCTTTTATTACAATGTTTAATCCTTGAGGAATTTCAGGGTCAATGGTTGTAGTATTGATGGTTGCCGGTATAATGCCATCATTTATGGCTTTTATTGATATTATAGCTTCTATCGCACCTGCAGCACCCAGCAAATGCCCGGTTACAGATTTTGTAGCGCTTATATGCAATCCATTATGGCCGTCAAATACCGCCTTTATCGCCTTTGATTCGCTTATATCACCAACTGGTGTTGATGTAGCATGTGCATTCACATAATCAATATCGGTTGCATTTAATCCTGCATCTTCTAATGCTAATTTCATGCCGTGTATAGCACCTTTCCCCTCTGGATGAGTAGCAGTAATGTGATAAGCATCTGATGTCATGGCGGCGCCCCCTACTTCGGCATAAATGTGCGCCCCCCTTGCTTTTGCATGTTCATATTCTTCTAACACCAGCACACCGGCGCCCTCGCCCATTACAAAACCATCACGTTCTATATCAAACGGCCGCGAAGCCTTTTTTGGGTCGTTATTACGGGTTGATAATGCCTTTAATGAATTGTATCCTCCTATTGACGCCTCACTAATAGGTGCATCAGACCCACCGGTAATAATAATTTTTGCCTTACCAAACCTAATGTAGTTAAATGCATCCATTATAGCGGTATTAGCACTTGCACAAGCAGAAGCTGTGGAGAAATTGACTCCCATTAACCCAAATTTAATAGAAATTATACCCGCAGCCATATTAACCAATGCTTTGGGTATAAAAAATGGGTTAAAATGAGGCTCAAAACCCGATGCGGCATATTCCTTATACTGCTGCTCAAACGTTTCCATACCACCATGGGCGCTACCAAAAATTACCCCAACATCAAACGGCGACATGGTGTTGATATCAAATCCTGAATCTTCAATGGCTTGTTTAGCAGCTATAAGTGCATACTGGGTATACAGGTCGCTGCGCTTTATTTCGTGCCTATCAAGGTATTGCGCGGCATTAAAATCAACTATTTGTGTGGCAAAGCGGGTTTTAAACTTTTCAGCGTTAAAATGGGTAATGGCTTTAGCCGGACTATTCCCTTCAATAATATTATTCCAAAAACTGGCAACATCATTTCCTGATGCGGAAACAACTCCCATGCCTGTAACTACAACTCTTTTCATCAATTAATTATACAAGCCATTTAATTTTCAGCTTGCTGCAAAAGTAATACAGTAAACTTTATTATTTAAAAAAATTTCACCAACCCATTATACCCATTGTACGTACAAATTCTGGCTGTAAGGGCGCATTTATAGTTATTTGCAAGCCTGTAACCGGGTGCGTAAATATTAATTGTGATGCATGAAGCATCATGGTATCCAGTTCCCAGGTTTCTTTAAACAGTTTGTTTTGCTTATTGCAGCCATGTGTACGGTCGCCTATAATGGGGTGGAATATATGAGCGAAATGTTTGCGTAGCTGATGCATGCGGCCTGTCTCCGGCGCAGCCTCAACCAATGAATACCTTGAGGTGGTATGTTTGCCTAAAGCAACGTCCAGTTCGGCACGCTTTAAAGTTATATAGCGGGTAAATGCTTCCTGTAACGTACCGTTCTCTTTACGCAGCGGATAATCTATCTCTTCACTATCCGGCGTATAGCCGCGCAAAATGGCCAGGTACTTTTTCTTTACCTGGTTTTCCATAAACTGCTGTTGCATGGCAATTTCTATAGGCTTATCAAAAGCAAAAAGCAATACACCACCGGTTTTACGGTCAATACGGTGCGCAGGGTTAACTTTTTTGCCTATCTGATCCCGAAGTATCTGCAGGGCAAATTCTTCCGCGTCTGCAGCTATAGATGAACGGTGTACCAACAAACCATGCGGTTTGTTAATAGCTATTAAATAATCGTCCTGGTAAAGAATATCCAGCATCGTATCAGCTTAAAACAAACTGAAACTGTCCGGTAATTTGGTTAAGCGAATTAGCCTCAGCTTCAGCAACTTGTGCTGGGTTAATACTGTAAACGACGCTCTCTTCATATCTTGATGCAACACTAATATGGGTATCACCGGCGTGTTGAGCAAATAGCTGCTGCGCCTTTACGGGGTCATTATTATCTTTTGATAGATGCGCCAGCAGCACATGGCTCATATAATCAGGTTTATGGTTAATGAACATTTCGAGCGCCTGTTTATTAGATAAGTGGCCTTTTCCGCCACGGATACGGCGTTTTAAATAGATAGGGTACCTGCCCTGCTCCAGCATGTCCTCATCATAATTAGCTTCCAGGAACACGGCATGGCATTGCGCGAAATGGCGAATTAAATGCTCACATGGCGCGCCAATATCAGTAAATACGCCTATGCGGGTATCCCCATTGGTTATCATAAAGCTATGTGGCTCAACAGCGTCATGATGTTTTGGGAAAGCTGTTACCTCCAAACTGCCTATCTGTACCGGCAAATATGATTTTAGTGTATAGCATAATTCTTTAGGCACAGCACCGCAATGGTGAACAGTACCATCAGTAACGTAAACCGGCAAACGGTATTTTTTAGCCAGTACGGCTAACCCGCGGATGTGATCAAAATGTTCGTGAGATATAAAAATGGCTTTTACCTTTTGCATAGATAAACCCAAGCGGGCCATCCTTTTTTCAGTTTCACGGCAGGATATGCCGGCATCAACCAGCACCGCTTCGCGCTCATTACCAATATAATAGCAATTGCCGTTACTCCCCGAATTTAATGACGCAATAAACACCGGCATAGCTTACAAATTAACGGAATTTATGTTAATGGTAAACATAAATTCTATATTTAATTGGGACTAAATTCGGAAGATGTATATTTCAGTGCCAGGAAAATATCAGGTAGAGTGACGTTATTGAGGCAATAAACATTACCCCCAATTTTTTAGTATTTATTCTATAACTACTTTCCTAACTTTATTACCCCCTTTTGTATCATAGTTATATGTTGTTATATATAAATTTCCATTGGTATCAATTGTAATTCCCTGCGGGCCGTTAAAAGATGCGTTAACCCCTACTCCATCTATATCTTCAGCTTTTCCGCTGCCTGCTATAACGGTTACAAGTCCATTTTTTTCAATCATCTTTAAATTGTTTGAAAAATGATCAGCTTCATAAAAATTACCGGCGCTATCAATTGCTATCTCCCAACCTTTATTACTCAGATCAAAGTGTACAACACTGGCTGTACCCGTATCATCTATTTGTAGTATTACCGGTCCTTTCAAATTATCAAAAGCTGCAACATACATCTTTTTGGTATTGTCAAAAATGATGTTCCGTGGTGTAATAAGCCCTGTGGTAAAAGTACTGTACGCATAGTTATTGGCGGGATCAAACTTTACTATTTTGCCTTGAGTATTCAAACTCATGTAGATATAACCATCGGGCCCAGCAGCTATTCCAGTAGTAGTAGTCCCAATTTCTGAAGAATTAAAGATGAGCGACATATCCAGGTTTGGTGCAATCCGCATAACATGCTGATTGAAATCAGTGACATACAAATTTCGTGTCTTAGTATCAATTGCAATATTATAAGGTGAATAAAAGTTCCCCCCACTTATATATGTCGGAATTGGAATGGTAGATACTTCATTTGTGCCTGCAGCTATTTTCCTGATTAGTCGGTTATATGTATCAGCAATATATAAATCACCGTTTAAGTCAGCAGTTATACCCCATGGGCAATAAAATGATGCCGCGGTCTCTTTTCCGTTGGTTGAGCCTACATAACCACTGCCAGCAAGCGTTGTTACTGTTGCTTTGTATTTGTAATTAAAATACGGCCCCTTATACACATTGCCACCTGCTGAAACCTTTATAGAACCAGATCCTAACAACTTAGGGATTAGTATTTTTATATTGTTATCAGTATTTTTTAAAATAGTTACGCTCTTGTCATTTATTGTTACCGATAGTTCTTTTAATGTATTAAAATTCTTTCCTGAGATAGAAAGAGTATCACCCATCCCTGCTGTTGCTGGAAGAACACTGGTTATTATTAGCTTAAGATCAGCATCACTTTTTTTGGAACAACTACATAAATAACAGATAGTTGTAAGTATAAAAAACCTATAAATAAACTTCACTTAATTCAATTAAATAGAGGTAAAATAGATTCCGATTCAATTCTAAAGAGCAGTCTGGTTGAATTCAGCCAGACTGCTCTTCTAAATGTTTATATAGCTGTTATTTTGATGAAGAAACCTGCATTGGATTAACACCTACAGACTGGCCACGTACCGGACCTGCGCCTGCCACACGCTGTTTAAACAACTGGAACTTTGATGGCTCCGGCAGTTTACCCCAGTAGTTATTGCTCTCATCAATATCTGCGGTTTCGCGCATTGGATCAAGCTTTATAGAAGCAACTTCTTTATCTTTTATGTAGAATTTACTTACTGAACGCTCATTTAAGCGCCAAACCTGTGCTGGTATACGGTCAACTTGCTTAGTACCATCTTTATAAGTGAATTCAACAATGATAGGCATAACCAAACCGCCTTTATTGCTAAAGCTTAACTCATAAAAGTACTTGTTTGCATATTTCGCCTTATCCTCATCACTAACAGCATCAGGTGTTGTTATTGGTTGTGCTGCTGGCTGGCTGTTCATGATGGATGCAAACTTATTGCTATCAACACCTATCATGCCTCTATCATATTTCCAGTAAAAATCCTGCGTAGCAGTATCCTTGTCTGTTTGGAACCTAATGTTTTTATCATTTTTGTTCCTGATTTTGGAGATATCCTCAAAGCTGTTTACCGCCGGCGGAGCTACCTTAGCAGCACCACCCGGCCTGCGCATGTTTGGCAATTTGCCATCCATATCAGCTTTTGCATATTTAACAGAATCTAATGAAATATCTACAGGGTCAGTTCCGTAGAACCAGCCTCTCCAAAACCAATCTAAATCCTCGCCACTTGCATCTTCCATTGTACGGAAAAGATCAGCAGGTGTAGGATGCTTAAATGCCCAACGGCGTGCGTATTCTTTAAAGGCATAATCAAACAGCTTGCGGCCCATGATAGATTCGCGCAATATGTTTAAGGCCGTTGCCGGTTTAGTATAGGCATTAGGGCCAAACCTTACAATGTTTTCGGAGTTGGTCATTACCGGTTCCAATTCATTCTTAGGCAGTTTCATATAATCAACAATAGTGTAAGCCGCTCCTTTTTTGCTTGGAAATTTATTATCCCAAAGTTCTTCGGTAAGGTACTCAACAAATGAGTTTAAGCCCTCATCCATCCATGTCCATTGGCGCTCATCGCTGTTCACTATCATCGGGAAAAAGTTGTGACCAACTTCATGGATAATTACACCTATCATACCGTTCTTGGTGCTTTCGCTGTAGGTGCCATCTTTTTCAGTACGGCCATAGTTAAAGCATATCATTGGGTACTCCATACCGTTTGATGCCTCAACACTTTGTGCAACCGGGTATGGGTAAGGGATAGTAAAATCAGAGTAAGTTTTTACAGTATGTGCAACCAATCGGGTCGAATATTTATTGTACAGGTTGTATGCTTCTTTACCGTAAAAGCTCATGCACATTACGTTTTTGCCGCTTACTTTTTGGCCCATACCATCCCAGATAAATTTACGCGATGATCCGAATGCAAAGTCGCGAACGTTGTTTGCCTGGAAAACCCATGTCTTTTTGCCTGTTGCTGGCGCTTTCTCTGCTTTTTTAGCTTCTGCAAGGGTAACAATTTCAACCGGAGCCGTTGCTGTTTTAGCACGATTATAACGTGCCAGTCTTTCCGGACTTAATACAGCGCTGTAATTGATACATTCGCCGGTACCGCCAATAATGTGGTCTGATGGAACGGTTATTTGAACATGAAAGTTACCAAATGTTAAAGCAAACTCGCCACGGCCGGTAAACTGGTGGTTTTGCCAGCCCTGAAAATCACTATAAACGCAAAGGCGTGGGTACCACTGTGTCATGGTGAACAGATAGTTACCATCCTCAGGGAAAAACTCATAGCCTCCTCTGCCACCTATTGCCATACGGTCGGTAATTTTATAGTTCCAATCTAAATTAAATATGAACTGCGCACCTGGCTTTAATGGAGCTGGCAGGTCTATGCGCATCATTGTTTTGTTAATAGTGTAACTTAATTTCTTACCGGTTACATCAGTAAGTTTAGTAATCACATCACCCAAGCCATTATCTGCATCTCCGTTACGGCCTGCAGAGCGGTCAACATTTTGCGTGGTCGAAAACTTTGGCATGGTTGAGCTGCTTTGATAATTAGCATTATTAAGCGTATTATGCTCGTTTTCATCCAATTGTAACCAAATATAAGTAAGCGGATCTGGTGAGTTATTATAATAAGTTACTGTTTCGCTTCCTGTAAGTTTCAGGTTTTTTTCGTCCAGCTCGCATTTAATGTTGTAATCGGCACGTTGCTGCCAGTATTTTACACCAGGTGCACCGCTGGCTGTTCTTTGCTCATTAGGCGTATTTAAAATTGTACCTAACTGCTCAAACTTGTTACCATGGTTGCTGCCAGGGTTGTTTTGTATATCTTGTGCAAAAGCAGCACCGATAATACTTACTGTAAATAAAACGCTTGTAAAAATCCGCTTCATATTTGTTATTGAGTTAAAAATCAAATTTAATTTAAAAAGGCAATCTTTCAAGAGCCATTTGTACTGATAATGCAAATACTCCTGCCGATAGGAAAAACACCCAATCGCGGCGGGCTACTTTTAAAAAATTGATGAATAAAAGCGCAAAGATCAGCACAATTGCAACTACACATATCTGTCCTGCCTCAAGCCCTATATTAAAACCAAACAATCCCATTCCAATTGATTGATCTTTTGCCAGCATAATACGAATAGCATTTGCAAATCCCATTCCGTGTATAAGCCCAAAACCAAGGGCAAGGTAATAGTTAATTTTAGCGCTACCACCCTTTTTATCAACCCTCAAAATATTATTAAGAGCAGTTATAAAAATGGTACAAGGTATTAAAAACTCAACCCACTTACTTGAGAACCTTATTACATCAAGCACGCTTAAAGCCAGTGTTAACGAATGTCCTATAGTAAAGGCAGTAACTAATATTAATACCTGTTTTATGTTTTTAAAGGTATATACCGATGCTAATGCCAGAATAAATAACTGGTGGTCTAATGCTTCGGTACTAATAATATGTTTCCATCCCAACCCAAAATAAAAAACAAAATCAGACATACTAATATGGGCATTGAAAGCGTAAATTTAGCACGTTTTTAATATTATTGAAACTTGCTTGCATTATGATCACTTTTTTTGGTAAATCACTACTATATTGTTACATTTTATCTGGCGCCTGGCTTTTTAACAGAGCTACTGATACTAATTTTCACCCCTTGCATGTAAGCACCACTGATGTTAGCTTTAACGCACAGGATAACCAACTGGAAGTGATTTGCACAATTTTTACTGATGATTTTGAGGTAGCACTTGAAAAGCAGTTCCGTACAAAAGCCGATTTAACCAAACCAGAGATGCATGCCGCCATGGATGCATTTGTAAAAAACTACGTTAACAGCCACCTGCAACTAAAAACCGGAGCCGCTCCTTTAGCACTAAACTATATTGGATACGAAATTAATCGTGAAGCTGTAAATGTTTATCTTGAATCGGCAAAAATAGCTGCACCCAAAAAGATTGATGCCGAAGTAAGCCTGCTGCAAAATGTTTATGACGATCAGCTAAATATAGAACATATGACTGTAGCAGGTAATCGTAAAAGTGCTAAGTTAGATTACCCTGCAAAAAAGGTGACTCAAACTTTTTAAACATTATTAAGAATAAGAGCTATAAGCATATATTCACCAAA
>JAQBNY010000067.1 GCA_028288315.1 Mucilaginibacter sp. | reverse complement strand
AATCCGAGCCGAATTGCCAAACTTGATGTTAACTTTTTTTAAATTAGTTGTAACGCTTTGACAGTCATTGTCTTATTGGTCGTTTGTATCTGTTTTCTTGTTGCGAAAGGTGTTAAAGCGGGGTTTTGCAATACGAATGTTGCGCTTAGAGAGGTCAACACTGGCGTTTAATTCAAACCCAATGAGCAATATCAGCGAGTTTAAATACAGATATATCATTACCACTATAAGTGTACCGATGGCACCATAAACTTTATTATATGATGAAAAATTATTGGTATAGTAAGTAAAGCCTATTGATGTTAATATAGCCAGTGATGTTGCCAGTATAGAGCCGGGATTAATGAATTTCCACTTTTGTTTATTGGATGGCCCATAACGGTACAGTATGCAAATGCTCACAAAAAAGATAATGAGGATAATGAGCCATCTTGATAAGGCGATGAGATAAAACCAAAAGTGCGCCTCGCTATTAAACTGATCCTGTACAAAGTGGATCACTGCTTGCCCGGCTATCATTATAACAATAGCTATAAGCAATGCAATACTTATTACCACAGTTAAAGTCAATGCTATCAATCGCCTTTTAAGCCATGTTCGGGTTTCCAGTATTAACGACGATTTATTGAATGCCTGCATCAGGTTACTAACACCATTGGTGGCAAAATACAATGCGGTTACAAAACCTAAAGACAGTAATTTTCCGTTTTGGTTCTTTATAATATCTACAATGGTTGATTGAAATGCCAGGTAAGCATTGGTAGGCATTATTAATGAGAACAAACTCAATAAATAATCCTGAAAGTTAGTTACCGGTATATAAGCTATTAGTGTGAACAAAAAGATTATAGCCGGGAACAGGGCCAGCATAAAGTTATATGCCAAAGCTGCCGCACGATTAGTTAATGATGTTTTCTGAATCTCTTCAATAAAGAAAACAATTACTGTATATAATGGCAGGGGCCTAAACCCGGGAATATAAACAGTTTTTGCCCAGTCTGTTAAGAATTGGTAAAACTTAAAGCGAATAAGAATATGGTGCACCCATTTCATTAGGACTAAAATTACTCAAAAAAAGGCTTTAGTTTATCAATAAAATCCTGAGGCGGCAGGCAGGGACGGTTTGTTTTCATGTTGATGAATACCAGCAGGGTTTCGGCAACGTGTATCAGTTCCTGCTTTTCGTTATACAGATCATACTTAAAATGGATTTTTACGCCGGGCATTTTTGCCATGAAAACCTTAACGGTTATTTCTTCGTCATAGAGGGCGGGTTTAAGGTATTTGCTGTGCAGTTCTAATACCGGCATCATAATACCTGATGCTTCCATTCCACTGTAGGTTAGGCCCAGGCTGCGCAGCATTTCTACACGGCCCACCTCAAAAAATTCAGCATAATTGCCATAGTACATATAACCCATCTGATCGGTTTCGCCATAACGGACCCTTATCTTGGTAGCGTGCTCAAGCATTATTTCTTAATGTTTCTTTCATTAAGTGCCTGCTGAAATTTGCGTGCGTTAACCCTATGATCGGCCTCGTTAGTAGCAAAGTTGTGATAGCCTGAAAAATCTTCTTTGGCGCACATATAAAGGTAGCCGCTTTTCTTATAATCAAGCACAGCGTTAATGGCATTTACTGATGGCATCATGATAGGGCCGGGAGGCAAGCCGGTATGCAAATAAGTATTGTATGGCGAATTAAAAACCAGGTACTTGTTTAGTACACGTTTAATTGTAAAATCGTTTACAGCAAATATAACAGTAGGATCTGCCTGCAGTTTCATGCCCTTTTGCAGCCTGTTTAAATATAAGCCAGCTATTGCCGGCATTTCATCGTCATGCAAAGCTTCACCATCAACTATTGAAGCTAAAACAGACACTTCCTGTGGGGTTAAATTAATTGCGGCAGCTTTCTGCTTGCGTTCAGGTGTCCAAAATTTTTCATAATTGGCATACATCCGTTTAAAGAATTTTTCGGGTGTAGTGTTCCAATAAAATTGGTAGGAGTTAGGGATGAAAACAGTATAGATGTTATCCTTTGTAAAACCATACTGCTCTGCAAATTGTGCAGAATCCAGCAGCCTCAAAATAGATAGAGAATCAGGCTCCAGCTTTTTGGCCACAAAGCCGGCAAACTGTTCCTTCATTCTTAAATTCTGAAAGACAAGTGTAACAGGTTCCTGCGTGCCAGATTTAAGCATATTGATGAGGCTACGATTGCTCATGCCTGCTTTAAGGCGGTATTTACCTGGCTTAACCCGGCTAATATATTTCATGTTATGTGCAGCCCACATAAAAGTTGTAGTATCTTTTACAATGCCCTGCTCGCGTATGTCTTTGTATACATCGTTAAAGGTAGCGTTGGTATGTATGTATAAGTATTCCTGCTTATTGGTAACGTTAGGGCCAAATAAGCGCAGGTAATAAAATATACCTGTACCGGCAAGCGCTATTACAATAATAAGTACCAGCGCTATAATGAATTTTTTGAATACTCCGGATGATGACGATTTTTGGTTAGTCATATTTAAATTGGAAGATGTGTATTATCTATTGTTCAGTTTTTGCAAAGCCTTTAACCCGCCTTTTAGGTTCACTACATTTTCGTAACCGTTTTGGGTAAGTATACTTTGTATAGCTTCACTCCTGATACCGGCACTGCAAATAACGATTATCTCGTCTGTTTTGTTGTAGCTAATACTGTTTATGTTTTCCTTTAGTTTTGATACCGGGATATTTAAACCACCAATATTAAAGGTATAATATTCAATAGCTTCTCTAACATCAAGCAGGTTTAAAGCCTCGCCATTATTTATGCGTTGCTGTAATTTTGCCGCATCAATTTGGTGTGCTTGTAGCATTTCCTTGTGAAACTGTAAGGTTAATACGGGTACCGATACTTGTTTTACTTGTACTATCGCTCCGCATTGGCGATTGTGATACCACCACCACATTTGTTGAGTCGGTTATAGTACCTTCGTAAGTAATAGTTCCAACAGTTAAGCCTGCCCCTTTAATAGAGAATTTCGCTGCATCCAGATCAAGGTTTACCAACTCAGGAATATCTACCTCGCTTGCGCCTTCACCGTTACCCAATACCAAATCAAGCTTTGAACCTTTTGGCAGCTTGGTGCCTGGTTTTATTACTTGTCCGTTAAAACGTACTTCCAAAACACGATCGCGGGCAATGTCAGACCGGTACGTAGTATCGCCTATTTTTAACCCATAGTTAGATAAAGTGGCAACCGCCTCACGGAATATGCTTTGTTCGGTTATCAGATCGGGCAGTGAAACGTTTGGCGCCAGTTGAGTTACCATGGTTAAGTATATGGTACGGCCCTCTTTAACGTTAGTTCCAGCATCAGGGTCTTGTTCTACAATGGTGCCGGGAGCTTCATCAGGTACATAAACGCTGTCTATTTTAATGTTAAAACCTTGTTCTTTTAAAGTAGCCATGGCCCTGTCAACATTAAGACCTTTAAGTTTAGGAACAGGTATGCCCGCCCCATGTCGCGTATAATAACCAAGGCTAAAAAAGGCTATTAAAACTATCCCTATAACTGTAGCTATAACCAAAAGAACGGTGTTTCTGAATTGCCTTGTTTTTAAATAAGCCAAAAAATTACTCATGTTTTTAATAAGAAAATTACAATCAAACATAGGGAATAATTTCGATTTGGCAGTCAGGATTTGGGATTTGCTCTTTAAACCGGCGAATCAATTAAGAACTTAAATGGTAATAATTTTCTGTTTTGGGGTGTTTTTAAATAAAGAATAATACTTTAGAGCGCTTATAATTAAATTCGAAATTGAACATTCGAAATCCAAAAATAAACTATGAAATCTATTAACGTAGCCCTTTTGGCCGGAGGGTTTTCCGGCGAGTACGAGGTATCAATAAATAGCGCTAAAAATATAGCCGCCAATTTAGATGCTGATAAATACAAGGTATATACCATTCTCATAAACCGTGATAGCTGGGTTCATGAAACCGATAATAATAGTATTATGGTTGATAAGAATGATTTCAGCATTACACTTAATGGCGAAAAAATAAAGTTTGATTTTGCCTTCATAACCGTGCACGGTACGCCGGGAGAAGATGGCAAACTACAAGGCTACCTTGATTTGATAGGCATACCATACAATACTTGTGATGCAACTACATCTGCCATTACCATGAATAAGGCGTATTCCAAAGCTATTGTGCACGGCATACATGGGTTAAATACTGCTAAATCTATCCAACTCCATCAAAAGGACAGGCATGATACAGCAACTATTGCATCAAGCCTCAAGTTTCCGCTGTTTATAAAGCCAAACAATGGCGGCAGCAGCGTGGGGATGAGCAAGGTATACAATGTAGGTGGCTTGCAGGAGGCCATTGATAAAGCTTTTCAGGAAGATTCGCAGATACTGATAGAGGAGTTTATTAAAGGCCGCGAGTTTAGTATTGGCATTGCAAGACTAAACGGTAAAATAACCGTATTGCCTGCAACCGAGATATTAACTACTAAAGATTTTTTTGATTACGAAGCCAAGTATACTACAGGCGTAACTAATGAAGTTACTCCTGCAGATTTGCCTACCGAAAAGAATCAGGAGATTGCCGAAATAGTAACCCAGGTTTACCTGCGTTTAAATTGCCGTGGTATGGTAAGGGTTGATTTCATTTTACTGGAAGAGACACAGGAGTTTTTCTTTATTGAGATAAATACAACACCAGGCCAATCAGCCAATAGCCTGATACCGCAACAGGTAAGGGCAGCCGGCATGAGCGTTAAGGATTTTTACGGGCAAATAATAGAAGGAACAAGATAGATTTCGGATTTATTTCAGCAGACCTTACTAGGTGCGAAGAAATTCTCGATTGGTTGATATATGACAGAAAAAGCAGCATCAAAAAAATGGTTCAGTACAGGGAATGTTTTAAACGCATTGTTTTTTGCAGCGATTATTGCTGTGCTTTTTGTTCCATCTGCAAAATCATTGCTGATAAGGGGCTTAATGGGGGTGGGGCTTTTTCAACCTAAAACAGAACAAGCCGCAAGCTCATTACCTATAAAAGATGTTATCTTCAGGGATATCGCTGGCAGAATTATCAGTTTGTCATCATTAAAAGGAAAAGTGGTTTTCATTAACTTTTGGGCCACCTGGTGCCCGCCTTGCCTGGCAGAACTACCAGCAATTAATACACTTCATAATAAGTTAAGCAATAACCCTAACGTAGTATTCTTAATTGTTGATGTTGATAACCAACTCGGCAAGTCGGTACCGTTTATAAAAAAATATGGTTATAAGCTGCCTGTTTTTGAAACTATTACAGATATACCATCTGAGATGTTGAGTGGATCAATCCCTACCACGCTTGTAATAAACAAACAGGGGCTAATGGTTTTTAAGCATGAAGGTGTTGCTGATTATAACAGTGATAAGTTTATAGAATACTTGCAAAAACTGGCAGGAGATTAATCCTTAAATTTTCTTTTTTATTGTTATCTTTCTTCTACAAAACCAATTGCCATGAAAAAGTTAATAGTATTAGTTCTGTTAGTTATTGGCGGGGTATACGCCAGTGCACAATCAGCAAAACCTGTTTATGATGCCGCCTTAGCCAAATCTTTAGGCGCTGATGAACGTGGAATGAAAATGTATGTTTTAGCTATTTTAAAATCTGGTACAAATAAAACAGATAACAAAGCAACATTAGATAGCCTTTTTAGAGGCCACATGGCAAACATAAGCCGCTTAGCTGCAAACGGAAAATTGATTGTTGCTGGTCCGCTTGAGAAGAACGAAAAGGCTTACCGTGGAATATTTATATTTAATGTAAAAACCATTGCCGAGGCTAATGAATTGTTAGTTACCGACCCTACAATTAAAGCGAAGGTATTAGATGCCGAGTTGTATGAATGGTATGGTTCTGCAGCTTTACCTGTTTATATGGATACCCACAAAAAAATACAGAAAGCACAGCTTTGAATTATGTTTGCCGGGTTACCTTAACCTTTGTACGTGTTTTACTGATCCATAAATCTACATCAACGCTTTGCATTTAAAACAATTGTTATGAAACTGATAAGCAATATCGAAAACTGGGGCGATAAACATCATCCAAAGTTACTTGATCTGATACGAATTTTATTGGGCGTTTTTTTGATATTTAAAGGAATACTTTTTTATGAGAACATGGCGTCTCTGCGCGATATGATAATAGATGCTAAACTTGTTAACCTTTCTTCAGAAGCAATTACTGCTTTACTTTATTATGTTACTTATGCGCACCTAGTAGGTGGCGTATTAATATTTCTTGGGTTAATTACACGACTGGCATCTTTAATACAAATACCTATAGTATTCGCCGCCGTATTTTTAGTTAATATCCCTAATAAGGCGGTTAACTCCGAGCTGTGGTTGTCTATAATGATACTTGCTTTATTGCTGCTTTTTGTAATAATAGGTTCAGGCCCATTATCACTTGATCGTTTTTTACCACCTGATGATAAAATGTTAGACAGCAAGTAATTTGAATATTCATATCAGATAAGTTTGATTGGCATACAGAGGTATTTGAAAGCCAATTAGCACTTATATTAACAATCGTGGATATATGTTGTTAGTAACTGGGGTGTATAAATTTAACTATTGGTTTAATTTTTGTGTGTAATAGTTATAAAATAATCGTCCGGTACTTACTTATACTAATGTTAAACAATATGCACAGCTTAAAAAATGCTCCTCACAAATTAAGCAATGCTTTAACCTGTAAGGTTATTGATTTGCACGACCAAGGTTATATTAACGATTTTTTGCCCACATCTGATCATAAATTATTATGCATTCAGGATTGTGAAGATTTTTCAGTAGAAGATATTGATATACAAGTTGTTGATCAGCAATTTGATCAGTTGACCAATACGTATAAATACATTCATACTATTGAAACTATTAACGGTAGTAAAGGCCTTATGCTCACCGATTTTATTTGCACCAAAGGTTTTTTAATGAATTGATAAACCTGTAAAGGCAGGTTTATATTCCGTAATGTTCAATAACGTCCTCGGGTACTTTTACGCCGCGGCCGCTTGCCATGTCTATCATTACATAATCAAAATAGCCATCGCAGCTAATTTTTTTGGTTGCCTTATTGGTAATAGTGAAAGCTACCCGGCAGCCTTTATCGTTAATACTTTCAATACCGGTTTTAACCAGGAAGTAGTCGCCCATGGTTAGGGCACGCTTATACTCAACATGGGCAGTTCGTACTACCCAGCCAAAGCCGCGTTCCATAAATTTTTCCATAGACATTCCATAGCAGGTTTCCATCTGCTCATACCGTGCAGCCAGCACATAGTCAAAATACTTGCTGTTGTGCACATGCTGAAACATGTCAATATCATCAGGGCGAACCCGATGTTCAGTTTCAAAACTGCTATATACAGGAGATTTGTCCATAGTTTTTATCAAAAATCAAAAGTAGAAACTGCGCTGCACTCTTGAACACTAAAAAGAAAAATAATATTTGAAAAACCCAAAATTGATTTAAACGTTTTACTTATTTAAGTAATTGAAAATTCAAACGAATCACCTTGCGGCTTGGCATGATAACGTCCTGAATTTCTTTTTACTTTTGAGTTTTTACTTTTCACTTTAAACCGTATCTTTGCGCCACAATTAATCAAATTATTCACGCTTTAATATTATTCAAGTAATGTATTTAGGTAAAGAAGCAAAGGCAGAGATCTTTGCAAAACATGGTAAGAACGCTGCTGATAC
>JAQBNY010000264.1 GCA_028288315.1 Mucilaginibacter sp. | reverse complement strand
CAAGGGTTCATCAGCAAAATATTGTTCCTGCGGTACAACAAGCATTATTGAACGCAAAAGTAAACAAAAATGATATTGATGCAGTAGCTTTTACACGCGGACCGGGACTTTTAGGATCTTTATTAGTTGGGGTGTCATTTGCAAAGGCATTTGCACTGGCAAAAAGCCTTCCGCTAATTGATATTAACCACATGCAGGCCCATATTCTGGCGCATTTTATTGGTGAAAACAAACCGTCATTTCCATTTTTGTGCCTTACCGTATCCGGTGGGCATACCCAAATAGTTTTGGTGAGAGACTATTTTGATATGGAAGTAATTGGCCAAACATTGGATGATGCTGCCGGAGAAGCAATGGATAAAACCAGTAAGATATTAGGTTTACCTTATCCTGGCGGGCCATTGATAGATAAGCATGCGCGCAGTGGTAACCCTGATGCTTATAATTTTCCTGAGCCGCAAATACCGGGGTTTGACTTTAGCTTTAGCGGTGTAAAAACCGCTATATTATATTTTATAAGGGATAATGTTAAGGCTAACCCCAATTTTATACAAGATAACATAGCAGATATTTGTGCATCAGTAGAGAAACGTATTACTACTATACTGCTAAACAAACTTAAGCGTGCTGCCAATGAATATAATATAAAAGATATTGCATTGGCGGGTGGGGTATCTGCAAACACCGGTTTACGGGAAGGGTTAATTAAGCTTGGTGCTGAAAAATCCTGGAATGTTTTTATACCAAAATTTGAGTATTGTACTGATAACGCGGCCATGATAGCTATTGCCGGTTATTATAAATTTTTAAAAGGCGAATTTGCCGGACAAGAGATTGCGCCATTAGCAAGGATGCCCATGTAGGTAACAGTTATGGGCCATAGCCCATAATTGTTAATAATGAAATTTTTTGAAAAATGGCTATTAACTATGGACTATAGCCTATGGATTTATAATTATGAATATTCCTTCACTTATTTTTTGGGCGGTTTTTGTACTTCCGTTAGTTGCGTTTTTAGTTTGGATAATGCGCCAGGACAAGCGCCGGGGTGTTACAGGGCTAATTGTGCTTGCCATAATGGTTGTAGGCTGTATTGCTTACATGTATTGGAAAACCGGTGGTAAATAAAAAAGCCCTCCTGTTTAGCAGGAAGGCTTTTAATAATTTATTAGGAAAAGCTTAAGCTTCAGCCAACTGGTCGCCGGTAACTGTTGCCTTAATTTTAATCTCCAGTTCTTCGGCTAATTCCGGGTTATCTAATATAAGTTGTTTAACAGCATCACGGCCCTGGCCTAAACGGGTTTCGCCATAGCTAAACCACGAGCCTGCTTTTTTAATGATATTGTATTCAACCCCCAGGTCAATAATTTCGCCTGCCTTTGAAATACCTTCACCAAACATAATATCAAACTCGGCTATACGGAAAGGTGGAGCCACTTTATTCTTAACAATTTTTACCTTAACGCGGTTACCTGATACTTCGTCGGTATCTTTAATTTGCGATATGCGGCGTACATCTAAACGTACCGAAGCATAAAATTTAAGCGCGTTACCACCTGTGGTAGTTTCAGGGTTACCAAACATAACACCAATTTTGTCGCGCAGTTGGTTAATAAATATACAGCAGCATCCGGTTTTGCTAATGGTACCAGTAAGTTTACGCAATGCCTGAGACATTAAACGGGCATGTAACCCCATTTTAGAGTCGCCCATTTCTCCCTCTATCTCCGCTTTTGGCACCAGGGCAGCAACAGAGTCAATAACTAATATATCAATTGCGCCTGAGCGGATAAGATTATCAGCTATTTCTAAAGCCTGCTCACCGTTATCGGGTTGTGATATTAAAAGATTCTCAACATCAACACCTAGCTTTTTAGCATAAAATCTATCGAAAGCGTGCTCTGCATCAATAAAAGCGGCAATGCCACCTTTTTTCTGCGATTCGGCTATAGCATGTATGGCAAGGGTAGTTTTACCAGATGATTCTGGCCCATATATTTCAATTACTCTTCCTTTAGGTAAACCGCCTACTCCCAAAGCAATATCCAAACCTAATGATCCGGTTGATATTACTTCTGTAGGTTCAATAACGGAGTCGCCCAATTTCATAATTGTACCTTTTCCGTATGATTTTTCCAGCTTATCAAGTGTAAGCTGTAGTGCCTTCATTTTATCTGTATTGCTCATCTCAGTTTTTTGTGAAACAAATATAAATATTATTTATTAAATACTAATATTTTTAGTAAAATAAGTTTAGTGCTTATAATTGTTGAATTTACCTAACCTAAAACTATCAATCAAATATCTTTATCAACACTGCGTTTGGCCAGTTGCTTGCTAATGGTATTTAATGCTTTTTTCTTTTTTGCATCTTTTGCCTTCCTAATCTTTAATGCTTCGGCTTTTTGCAACGCAGTTTCGGTATTAATTTGTTGATAATATTTGCAAAACCAGCTAAGCGGACAAATTTCACATTTAGGGCTACGTGCTACACAAATATAACGGCCATGCAATATGAGCCAGTGGTGGGCCACGCCTAATGTTTCTTTTGGCAGGTGCTCCGTTAGTTGCAGCTCTACAGCCAGTGGGGTGCGGGCACGAGTTGTTAAGCCAATACGGTTAGCTACTCTAAAAACATGTGTATCAACGGCTATAGTTGGTGCATCAAATATTACTGATGCAATAACATTAGCGGTTTTGCGGCCAACGCCTGGCAGTTTCTGCAAATCATCTAAACCGGAAGGTATTTGCCCGTTAAAAACTTCAACCAGCATTTTACCCATGCCGGCCAGGTGTTTGGCCTTATTGTTTGGATAACTTACGCTGCGGATGTATGTAAAGATTTCTTCAGAATTTGATGCGGCTAAAGATTCAGCATCAGGGAAACGCTCAAATAAGGCTGGAGTTATCTGATTGATTCGCTTATCGGTACATTGTGCCGATAGTATTACTGCTACCAGTAATTGATATGGGTTGTTGTAATGTAGCTCGGTAACCGGTGCTGGCTGGTTCTTTATAAAGTAATCAAGAAAATGACGGTAACGTTCGGCCTTAAGCATTTATTCAATTGTTCATTAGCACTGTGTTACAAGTACTGGTTAAAATGCCAAAATTATTAAACTATTTACCAACCAACAAATGAACAGGTGCATAAATGAAAACCGGATTAAAATAGAAAGGTTCATAAATCAAACTGTTAAGCTATTGCCAAACTGTGTGATCTATGAACCAGTGCTGATTAATGTACGACTAACGTAAACTCTTTGAATAATCAAGGATGTGGTGGATGGTCTGCAGTTTTGGCTTTTTCTCTAAAAGATCCAAATCAGCACGGATAGAATGATAGAATATCACTTCGTCCGCTTCCAGATTTTCTTGTACCACTGATTCTTTCATCTGAGCTTTGTTAGTGATCGCATTAAAAATTGATGTAAAGGTTTCACCCATAAGCTATAAATGTTTAATTCATACTAAATAACGGAAGATTTTTGGTAATATTTTGTATAAATGAAAAATTAATGAAAATTTTTACAGGTTTGCTAACAGGCTGATTATGTTCTCTAACACAATAATTTATTGTATTATTTTGGATGCATATAATAACATTATACACAGCAATCATTTATTTAGCTAAAAGTGATTTTTAGCTAAAATAATTCATCTAAAAACAACAAGAGCCATTGAATACTCAACGGCTCTTGTTAATATAAAGTGCGGCTACTGTCTTAATTTTTTAAGCTCAATTCTTTGCCTTGCATCATTTTGCGCAGGTTGTTAAGTGCATAACGCATGCGGCCCAAAGCGGTGTTAATGCTTACATCAGTAACATCAGCAATTTCTTTAAAGCTCATATCACCAAAGTGACGCATAATTAATACCTCCTTTTGTTCAGAGGGTAGTAACTGTATCAAAGCCTTAAGGTCTTTATGGGTTTGCTCAC
>JAQBNY010000022.1 GCA_028288315.1 Mucilaginibacter sp. | reverse complement strand
CATCGCATAAAGGTAACATACAGGTTGGTTTAGGTATTAAACTGCCTACCGGAAGCTATAATTATATGAGCCACTTTTATAATGTAACCCCAACAGAACGCCCTGTAGATCAGTCTATTCAATTAGGAGATGGTGGTGTTGGTATTATTGCTCAAGCCAATGGTTTCCTAAATATGAGCAGCCACTTTAGTGGCTATACCAATTTGTATTACATGGCCAACCCACGCAATACCAACGGTACACGTACATATCGCGAAACTTTGAGTGCGGCGCTTGCTAATGAGGCTATAACAAGTGTACCGGATCAGTACCTTGCAAGATTAGGTGTAAATTACTCAATTAATGCACTTACCGTATCTGCAGGTGCAAGGTTAGAGGGTGTGACAGTTTATGATCTGATTGGAAAAAGCAATGGATTCCGTCGCCCGGGATATGTTTTTTCTGCTGAGCCATCATTAAACTACAGCTTTAAAAAGGTTAACTTATTTGCTAATGTTCCAATTGCTTTAAAACGTAACCGCCTACAAAGCGTTACAGATAAAGAGAACAGTGCCAGAACAGGTACATATGTGATTGGTGATGCTGCCTTTGCAGATTACTCCATAAATTTTGGTATATCCTTTAAATTATAACATTTAAAAATGGTTGATTAGGTAAAGAGCCGGGTAAAAATACCCGGCTCTTTTTGGATACGAAAATATACGCATTTTTGCATATTTGAGCAAAAAGATGCAACTGGAAGCATGATTTGCGCCAAGTCTTCATAGATTTACAAAATGAATACTGCTGAACAAAACTTTGCAGCGTTAGGCTTAAATCTGCCGCCTGCACCAAAACCGTTGGGTGTTTACAAACCTTGTTTAATTGATGGTAAATACCTTTATCTATCCGGCCATGGAACGGTACAGGATGATGGTACTTTAATTATTGGCCGCATTGGTGCAGATATGACCGCCGAAGAAGGTAAGCTTGCTGCAAGGCAGGTTGGTTTAGCCATGCTTGCTACTATTAAAGCCAATATTGGCAGCCTGGATAAAGTAAAACGGATTATAAAAGTATTGGGAATGGTTAACTGTACACCAGATTTTGAAAAGCATCCGTTTATTATAAATGGTGCGAGTGAACTATTTGCTAAAGTTTGGGGCGAAGAAAATGGTATTGGCGTACGTAGTGCTGTGGGAATGGGCTCATTACCAGATAATATTCCTGTTGAAATTGAAGCCCTTTTTGAACTGGCCGAATAATTATAAGTTATGGCTGAGCAGGAGTGGTATGTAATAAATGATATAGACCAGCTGGATACCCCAGCTCTGGTGGTGTATCCCGACAGGGTAAAATACAACATTGACCTGGTGAAAACTTATATGTGCGATGTTACCCGCTTGCGCCCGCATGTAAAAACACATAAAAGCCCCGATGTTACTAAACTGATGCTGCAGGCAGGCATTGCCAAGTTCAAGTGTGCCACCATTGCCGAGGCTGAAATGCTGGGTATGTGCAAAGCCCCGGATGTTTTATTGGCCTACCAACCCGCCGGGCCAAAATTAGATAGGTTTATCCAGCTGATAAAAATATATCATGATACATCATACTCCTGCCTTTTTGATAATATAGATACTGCTAAAAAAATTGCCGAGCAAGCAATAAAAAACAATCTGCAGATCTCCGTTTTTCTTGATCTGAATGTTGGCATGAACCGGACGGGCGCAGTGCCTAATAAAGATGCATTAGAGTTATATACAACCTGTATTTCAATAAACGGAATAAAGCTGCTTGGTTTGCACGCCTATGATGGGCATATACATGATGCAGATATTGCTGTTAGGGAAGAACGGTTAAATGAAGCAATGAAAGCTGTGTATAATTTGGCAAGCGCTATTATGATTAAAGATTATCATGAGCCGGTTATTATTGCAGGTGGCTCTCCAACATTTCCGTTACTTGCCGGTGTAAAAAAAATAGAGTGCAGCCCGGGTACGTTTGTTTATTGGGACA
Source organism: Mucilaginibacter sp. (assembly GCA_028288315.1). Classification (GTDB taxonomy): domain Bacteria; phylum Bacteroidota; class Bacteroidia; order Sphingobacteriales; family Sphingobacteriaceae; genus Mucilaginibacter. Next base: position 15,750 of record JAQBNY010000022.1, on the reverse strand, counting down.
GGGGATACCAGTTAGCTTTTGAAGAGCAGGAATTTCAAACTGCGGCACTGATTATTGCGAGGGTAGTATCCTTACCGGATGATACCAAAATCTGTATTGATGTTGGTCACAAATCGGTATCTGCAGAAAATGAATTAGCTAAAAGGATATATTTTTTAAATGCGCCCGAACTGGTATTTACCAGCCAAAGCGAAGAGCATTTAGTGGCCGATGCAGGCAAAGATCATCCCTATAAAGTAGGTGATGTTTTGTATGGATTACCTTATCATATTTGCCCAACAATCGCTTTATATGATATTGCTATAACAATTGAAGATCAGAAAGTTACAGGTGAATGGAAAAACATCGCCCGCGATAGAAAAATCAATATATAATAAAGCTTAAACTAAACAAACCATGTTCGTAATTGATGCCCATTTAGACCTTAGCATGAACGCGCTGGAATGGAACCGCGACCTTCAATTACCGGTGGCTGATATTAACCAGCGTGAGGAGGGGCTAACAGATAAACCCGACCGCGCTAAAGCGGTAGTATCTTTACCCGAATTGCGTAAAGGTAATATTGGGCTGGTGGTAGCTACACAAATAGGCAGATATGTGGCGCCCGGAAACCCCTTACCTGGTTGGCACTCACCGGAGCAGGCATGGGCGCAAACTCAAGGGCAACTGGCCTGGTACAAAGCCATGGAAGATGCCGGACAAATGGTACAGATAAACAACCTGCAAACCCTTGAAGCGCATTTAAAGCTTTGGGCAGATGGTAACGATAATACGCGTAAACCTATAGGCTACATACTGAGTTTGGAAGGTGCCGATTCTATTGTAAATGTAAGTTACTTGCAGGGTGCTTATAACAACGGTTTACGGGCAATAGGCCCCGCGCACTATGGGCCGGGCAGGTACGCGCAGGGAACTGATGCCACTGGCTATATGGGGCCTAAGGGTTATGAGTTGCTAAAAGAGATGGAGCGACTTAATATAATACTGGATGCCACGCACTTATGTGATGATAGCTTTTGGGAAGCTTTAGATCATTTTAACGGTTATGTTTGGGCAAGCCATAATAATTGTCGTGCATTGGTGAACCATAATCGCCAGTATAGCGATGATATGATAAAAGCCCTGGTGGAGCGTGGCGCGGTTATAGGTGCGGCCCTTGATGCCTGGATGATGGTACCCAATTGGGTAAGGGGGCAGTCAACGCCACGTCAAATGAATTGCAATTTGGAGGTGATGGTTAATCATATTGACCATATTTGTCAGCTGGCGGGTAATACGTTGCATGTGGGTATGGGGACTGATTTGGATGGCGCCTTTGGCAGGGAGCAATGCCCTTATGATCTGGAGACCATTGCCGATATACAAAAAGTAACCCAGTTGTTAAAGAGTCGTGGTTATACAGATACCGACATTGAAAATATGATGCACGGTAACTGGCTGCGGCTTTTACGAACCGCGTGGAAATAAAAATTAAATGAGTGAAGAACAGGAGAGGCTAAAAACGACGGGGTGGAAAAAATGGGGCCCCTATGTAAGCGATCGTCAATGGGGAACAGTACGGGAAGACTATAGCGCCGATGGCGATGCATGGAACTATATCACTCATGATATGGCTCGCAGCAAGGCATACCGCTGGGGCGAAGAAGGTATAGCAGGCATTTGCGACCATAATCAGAATTTATGCTTCGCAATTGCTCTTTGGAACAAAAAAGACCCCATCCTGAAAGAACGTTACTTTGGTCTGAGCAATGCCGAAGGTAACCACGGCGAGGATGTAAAGGAACTGTATTACTACCTGGATAATACGCCCACGCATTCCTACATGAGAATGCTGTACAAGTATCCCCAGCAGGCTTTCCCTTATAATCAACTGGTAGCAGAGAACAAAAAGCGCGGACTTAATGAGCCGGAATATGAGTTGATGGATACCGGAATATTTAACAATGATGAGTATTTTGATGTATTTGTTGAGTATGCCAAGCAATCAACAGATGACATTCTCATAAAAATAACCATACACAACAGGAGCAAGGAGGCCGCGGCTTTAAATGTGCTACCTACACTGTGGTTTCGTAACACATGGGATTGGGGCTATGATAGTTATACTCCACAGCTATCGGCCCCGGCAAGCAATCAAATTAAAATAGAGCATAAAGAATTAGGCGAGCTTTGGTTATATGCTGAAGGCACACCTGAATTGCTATTTTGCAATAACAAAACCAATACAAAACGCTTTAATAATTTTGATGGCGATAAGCCATTTTATAAAGACGGCATAAACGACTATATACTACACGGTGAGGGTACCGTTGATGAGGCCAAAACAGGTACTAAAGCGGCTCTTAATTACGATATTACTATCCCGGCGGGAGAGAGTGTAACCATACGTCTAAGAATGGCTGATATAGCCGCAAATACGTTTGAAGACTTTGACGCTATATTCGCATCTCGCAAACAAGAGACTGATGAGTTTTATACAAACCTGCAACCCACAGAAAAAAACAAAGACAAAGCGAAAATACAACGGCAGGCTTTTGCCGGTATGCTTTGGAACAAGCAGTTTTATTACTATGATATCCACCAATGGCTAAACGGTGATCCGCAGTCGCCAGAGCCACCTGTACAACGCCAGCATAGCCGCAACAGTAAATGGCAGCATTATAATGCCTGCGATATAATATCCATGCCCGATAAATGGGAATACCCGTGGTTTGCCGCGTGGGATCTTGCTTTCCATTGCATAGCGCTGGCAACTGTGGATATGGCATTTGCTAAACGACAGCTTAGTTTACTAGTTCGTGATTGGTATATGCATCCCAACGGGCAGTTACCTGCCTATGAGTGGGATTTTAATGATGCCAACCCTCCGGTGCATGCCATGGCTACCTGGAAAATATATAAGTTAGATAAAGAAGCAAATGGCGGCAAGGGAGATACTTTTTTCCTTGAGCGGATCTTCCATAAACTAATGCTCAACTTTACCTGGTGGGTAAACCGTAAGGATGAGGTCGGCAATAATATTTTTGAGGGAGGTTTTTTAGGACTGGATAACATAGGTGTTTTTGACAGGAATATCCGCTTCAATAACGGTACTCATCTGGAGCAGGTTGATGGTACCAGTTGGATGGCCATGTATTCACTCAACCTTTTGCGCATAGCAACCGAACTGGCTGTTAGCAATAAGGCTTATGCGGACATTGCCTCAAAATTCTTTGAACACTTTATTTACATTGCCGGCGCCATGTCAAATTTAGGTGAAGGCGGCAACAGCGGGTTATGGGATGAAGCGGATGGCTATTTCTACGACCAACTTCGCTTTGCAGATGGTACGGCTCAAAAAATGCGGGTGCGCAGTATAGTTGGATTGATCCCCTTGTTTGCGGCCGAAATATTGGATGATACTGATATTACTAATAACCCCATATTTAAAGGCCGGATGGACTGGTTTACAGCTAACCGACCCGATCTGGTAGGTCTGGTATCCCGTTGGAACGAAAAAAGCCAGAATGGCAAGCATTTGATTAGTTTGCTGCGTGGTTACCGTATGAAATGCATTTTACGCTACATGCTTGATGAGAGTGAGTTTTTAAGTCCTCATGGCATCAGATCATTATCAAAGCACCATTTAAATAACCCATATAGCGTTAAAGTAGGTGATACCCAATTCGGTATAAAATATATCCCTGCAGAGAGTGACAGCCGCATGTTTGGTGGTAACAGCAACTGGCGGGGCCCTGTATGGATGCCTGTTAATTATCTTATTATTGAAAGCCTGAATAACTACTACTTATATTACGGCGACGATTTTAAAGTAGAATGCCCAACAGGATCAGGAAATATGATGAACCTGAAAGAAGTAGCTAACGAAATTTTCCGTCGTATTTCTCAATTATTTCTGCGTGATGATAATGGAAACAGGGCAGCAGCAGGCAGTAACCCAAAGGTACAAGCTGATCCTAATTTTAACGATCATATACTGTTTTATGAATATTTTGACGGGGATACAGGGCGCGGCTTAGGGGCAGAACACCAAACCGGCTGGACCGGTTTAATAGCGAATTGTTTATATCGTTAATTGGCTCACCACCTGTCACTCGGCTCCACCGGGTGACTACTATTCCGCGGCGTTCCGCGGCAGTATTTAACAAATTAACATGTCGGTCGGCCAGAGGCCTTATAATAGTTGCCACTCGGCTGGAGTCCATAGGTGTGGAAGATTAAGAAGAAGCGGCGGGTTGTGCTATTCCCTCTTGAGGGTAAAGCCCATGAATAGACATTAACAGGAAGCTCCTACGGAGCTGGGCATTTTCTTTAGCGCAAATCTATAAACAGGTAGCTCCTACGGAGCCATTTGGTCATTAAAGTTCCAGCGGGACACCCTATTTATAGAAAATAAACAGAAAAGATTAGCTCCGTAGGTGCTTCCTTGCCGGCTCTGTCTTTTGATGGGCTATTCCCTTCTTGAGAGGGGTGTAGGGTGTGTCCTTTGTGCATGAATAACACACCCCTGTAGCTGCACCACCTACCCGCCCCCTCTCAAGAGAGGAATTTTGTTAGCAATATCAATCTTCCGAATACTTGTAGCCGAGTGACTTATAAAACGCCCGTCGCTCAGTTGAAGAAAGCGACTGGTGGCATGATTTATATAGATTATTTTATTTAATGTGTTAAATTGACACAATAAATTTTTTAATGTGGTTTTATTGATTTAAATTTACTTAACCAGTTACCAATAAACCAATTAAAATGAATTTAAATAGACGTAAATTTTTACAGAATACCGGCACCCTTGTGCTTGGCAGTGTAGCTTTATCAGGCAAAGCAGCAAACTTTTTAATGGCTAAACATACAGTAGGTATACAGCTATATACCTTTTTTAATGTGATAGATGCCGATGTAAAAGGCACCCTAACCAAGGTTGCGGCTGCGGGATATAAAGATATTGAATCGGCTTTTAGCAAAAAGGGCGGCTATTATGGTATGCCTCCAAAAGATTTTAAATCTCTTGTCAATGATTTGGGCATGTCATGGAAATCGCACCATGTGTTGGGTGCACCTTTTAAAATGCCGGTTGGTACTAAAATGCCTACCACGCCCGATGGTAAACCTATGGTGATACCACCAATGAAAAACCTGAAAGATAATATGCAGCAATTGGTTGATGAAGCAGCCGAAGGCGGTGTAAAATACCTGGTTTGTGCCAGCACCCCTTTTGAAACTCTGGCAGAGCTAAACTCATCAATAGAGGTGCTAAATAAAACCGGTGAAGCTGCTAAAAAGGCAGGGTTACAATTTGCTTACCATAATCATGATAGGGAGTTTCATGCGGTTGAGGGGAAGATCCCTTATGACATGATGTTATCAGAAACTGACCCTGCAATGGTGAAAATGGAACTTGACCTTGCATGGGCCATTAAGGCCGGTAAAGATCCAGTAGCTATGTTTAAGCAACACCCGGGCCGTTTCCCGCTATGGCATGTAAAGGATTTAGATGCAGGCAGGGAAAATGTATTACCGGTAGGTAGTGGTACAATAAACTTTAAACCAATTTTTGCCGCGGCATCAATAGCTGGCATGCAAAACTTTTTTGTTGAACATGATATGCCTAAGGATGCTTTCGCGAGCATGACCAGCAGTATAACATATATCAATAAAAACCTTAACGTTTAGGCGTTTTATTTATAAATGGATTTGTGCAGTTTATTCTAAATAAGCCTGTACAAATCCATCATTATTTATGGCGGTTATCAGGGTGTTAATAACAGGTTTCGCAGGCGATTTGTTATCCAGCTTTGTTGCAAAATCCTCCAACTCATCCATGTAAGCAATTGCTTCTTCTTCATCTTCAAATAACAAGATCAGGTCACCATTTACTTCATTAGCCGTTCCATTATGTGGTTTTGGCAAACCATATTCATTAAAAGTCCTGGTTGTTATTGTTATATCTGCAGTAGATGGAATATCTATTCGTAACATGTTATTAGTATTAAAAGTTAATTTATAACAACACATAAGTTAACATATAACGATATATATTATTTTTAGTTTTTAGGCTTATCCTTTAAATATCCATCAAAACGGATCCTTTGGCGGTTGGTGCTTATAATAGATAAATCTGCACTTCCATTTGGCGAAATATTAAATGCCAGCTGGTTTGTAGTTCTGCTGTCTTGAGGTTTAATTACTACATACCAAGTGCCATTTTTTTTCAGTTGAGGTTGATAATCAAACTTGGTTGATGTAAACTTAATGCCATTATCCTCATTGCTATTATAGCCTGCACCTGCATATGCAACGCCAAAGTAAGGCAGAAAAACAATAAGCGAATCTTTAGTAACACGTACGTCATAATCGGTATTTAAATATCGCTGACCACCACCCATAGGGTACATGTAACGGGCCTGAAAAGTGAAGTTTTTAGCATCTATTTGCTTTTTTACTTCAGCAGCTTTTGCCGCATCGCGAGTCTGTTTTTTTGTTTGCGCAATTGCGGGCCCTACCATTTGCAAAGAAATGAAGAGTGCAAATATTATTTTAATTAATGTTTTCATTTTTAGTAGTTTATGTATTGGTTAATGCTACTCTAATTTAGACAGAATTCTTGTTTATAAGTTTAAAATATTCGATTATTTTTTGGAAGTATCTTTTTATTATGAGTGCATAAAAAAGCATAATTCAAAAAAAGGCCACCCGTTACGGATGGCCTTCTTAGGCTATAAACTCTAATTTTAAATTGACTTGCTTATATTAAGCTAACGCTGCGGTTAACAAACTCGGTAAGTTCGGCACCAGTTAGTAAGCCTTGAGAAAGCAGGGCAAGGTCAAATGCTTGTTTAGCTAATTGAGCCTGTACATCAGTATTTTCATCTTCTAAAATACGAGCGATTAATTTATGGTTGCCGTTAACTACAACCTTGTAATTATCGGGCATGTTGCCATAAAAGCCCATGCCGCCGCCCATTGCTGCCATATCTTTCATACGGCGCATAAACTCGTCCATAGTTACTGTAACGGGTAACTCTTCAGGGCTAAGGCTTTCCAGTTCAACTTTATATGCCGGTTTGTTAATAGCTTTGTCGAAGATCTCTTTTATTTTGGTTGATTGCTCTTCGGTTAAAACATGCTCCAGGCCATCATCTTTCTTAATAAGCTTATCGGCAACATCAGCATCAACACGTTTTAATGATGTTTTCTCTAATTTTTGCTCTAACTGACTAATAAAGTGATTATCAATAGGAGAGTTCATCAGCAATACATCATAGCTTTTTTTATTAGCCGATTGAATGAACGAATCCTGTTTTTCAGGGTCATTAGTGTACAGGTATACTAATCTACCCTCTTTATCAGTTTGGGTAGCTTCTACCTTGTCTTTATATTCAGGTAAAGTAAAATTCTCTTTTTGGGTATTGGTTACCAAAACAAAGTCTTTTGCTTTATCGTAGAATTTATCTTCGCTCACCATACCGTATTTCACAAACAGGCCAATGTCGTTCCATTTTTCTTCAAACCCTTTGCGGTCAGCTTTAAACAAGTCGGCAAGTTTATCAGCTACTTTTTTAGTGATATAGCTGTTTATTTTTTTAACGTTGCTATCGGCCTGTAAAAAGCTACGTGATACGTTCAGCGGAATATCCGGTGAATCAATTACACCATGCAGCAGCATTAAAAATTCAGGAACAATGTCTTTAACCTCATCGGTAATAAATACCTGGCGAGAGTATAACTTGATCTTGTTACGGGTTATCTCAAAATCATTCTTCAGCTTAGGAAAGTACAATACACCGGTTAAGTTGAACGGATAATCAACATTCAGGTGGATCCAAAACAACGGATCTTCGGTGAAAGGATAAAGCTCTTTGTAAAATTTCAGATAATCTTCATCTTTTAATTCATTTGGCGCTTTTGTCCAGATAGGGTTGGTATCGTTGATGATGTTATCAGTTTCAACTGATTTATATTTGGTTTTGCCTTCTTCATCAACACCGTCTTCTTCCTCTTGTGTAGTGGTGCCAAATTTAACAGGAACCGGCAAGAATTTGCAGTATTTATCAAGTATTTCCTGCAACCTTTGCTGATTCAAAAACTCTTCAGATTCGGCATTAATATGCAGGGTTATTTCAGTGCCACGTTCGGCAAGACTGCCTTCGCTAATTTCAAATTCTGTACTGCCATCGCAAGTCCAGTGTGCAGGTTCGGCACCTTCCTGGTAAGAAAGGGTTTCAATTTCAACCTTGTCTGCAACCATAAATGCAGAGTAAAAGCCCAAACCAAAGCGGCCTATGATCTCATTGGCATCTTTAGCTTCTTTAAACTTCTCCATAAACTCTGTAGCACCTGAGAAAGCTATCTGGTTGATGTATTTTTTAATTTCATCAGCCGTCATACCAATACCGTTATCTGATATGGTAATGGTCTTTTTGTCTGCATCAAAAGCTACCTCAACACGCAGTTCGCCAAGCTCGCCACTGTATTGGCCTAATGAAGCAAGGCGTTTTATTTTCTGGGTAGCATCAACCGAGTTGGATACCAGCTCGCGCAGAAATATCTCATTATCAGAGTATAAGAACTTTTTAATTATGGGAAAAATGTTTTCGGTGTGTATCGAAATAGTTCCTTTTTCTTGCATAGTATTATGTGTTTAGAAAATTTGAATATTAACTAAATCCAATTATCAATGAACGTTCCAAACATGAGCGTTTGCCAAATTGGCAGGGGAGAGGAAAGATATGAGATTAACAGCAAATTACTCAGCCGGAGCCGAGCTGCCGCTGTAATGTTGTAACGCATTCACTACCCGCCTAATACCTTCAGCCGTTTCCTTATCAGTGACCATACCCTCTGCATTCATCTTTGAACGAATGTATGATATTAGCAATGTAACTTCTGCAGGTACAACTGCATCAACAGCGCCTAAAATCTTGAGCAATGCCGTATGTGCATTTTCTCCGCCGGTTGATGCGGTTATTAATGCTGTTAGCTTACCTGAAAATGAACCGCTGGATACCATCCAATCAATGGCATTCTTGAGCTGACCGGGTACGCCATAGGCATATTCCGGCGTGCATATAATGATGGCATCTGCATTTGTAATTAAGTTTCTTAAGTCGGTTATTGGTTGGGGCGGTGTATCATTATCCAATCCAGGGTCAAATGGCGGGATGCTGCTTAAGCCATCGTAAATTTGATAATTGATGCTGCCGGGTATCATATCACCAATAATTTTTAAGATAGAATGATTTGATGAACCCGCCCGTAAACTGCCGGGGATAGCGAAGATATTTTTAGACATAATATCTTAATTATTTGCAAACTGCAATATAAACGCCGAACCTTTTCCCTCGGTAGATTGTACCTGGATATTGCCTTTATGCAACAGCATTATTTGCTTACACAGGCTTAAACCTATACCGCTGCCTGTTTTGCGGGTGCTAAAAAACGGGATAAATATCTTATCCATTAACTCCGGCGGCATGCCTAAACCATTATCCATTACTTTAACCAGTGTGCGGTTATTGTTTTGTAGCTCGGCAGATAGGGTTATGCGCGGATGCTCCTTGTCTTTAACGGCCTCTATAGCGTTTATCAGCAGGTTTATCATTACCTGGTCAATCAAATTTATATCTGCCTCAATTGCCAGTGCAGGGTCGCGCATTATTATCTCCAGCTCGATGTTCTTTTTCTCTAATGTTGGCCGCATCAGGCTGTTCAGGTTCTCGAACATATTGCGTACCAGTATCTTGTTCAAATCCAGCTTGGTTATTTTGTTAAGGCTGCGGTAGCTTTCGGTAAATTTAAGCAAGCCTTCGCTACGGCGCTTTATGGTATCAATGCCCAGAGATATGTCGCCTAGCTCAGAACTTTCAATGCTGTTGACTATTTCCGGACTTTGAAGGCGGTTCTTCAATGTATCGGCAAGTGAGGAAATAGGGGCAACCGAGTTCATGATCTCATGTGTCATTACGTTTAGTAGTTTTGTCCACGCTCTGGATTCCGTTTCATCCAACGCCTCACTTACGTTTTGAAAAGCTATCAGCTTATACATTTTTTCGTCACTGCGTATAATACTTGCCGTAACAAGCATTTTAATTTGCTGCTGATCGCGGGTAATGCTCATCACCTTTGCATCACCGGGTTTTAAGCGCATTACTTCTTTATACAAAGCTGGTTCGCGCTTTTCTAGCGAATGGATGGTTTTTAAATAAGGTACACTTATCAAGTTTTTAAAAGCTTCGTTTATCCACCCCGTTTCGCCGGTTTCCTGCTCATATGAAAGTATGCCGGTATCAACCAGTTCTAATATCTTTTGCAGGTAATGATACTGCGTTTCACGCTCTCTGCTTATCAGCTTAAAGGTAGTGTTGATGTCATTGAATCCTTTTCGTAAAGGCTTTAATTCGTTTGGTGCCCTGCGTACATCAAAATGCCTCGAAAAATCACGATAATGTATTGATTCCACAAACTGGTTTACCTCATCCTGTGCTTTTTTATTAAAGCGGATAAGATCCAGCACAGAATAAACAACAAGCGGAACGGTAATAACAGTGTATAAATATACTGCCGGACCTTTTACAAGAATTGCAGCTGTAGCCGTTAACGCTATAAACAGTAATATCACACGCAGCACCAGCCGCCATTCATAACGATTAAATATCATATTTGCTTAATCTGCGGTACAAAGCGGTACGTGTTAAACCTAACTCTTTAGCGGCGCGGGTAATATTGCCGCTATGTTTTTCAATAACACGCAAAATAGCATTCTTCTCCAGTGTACTCAGCTGAATGTTATCCTCGTTAATAATACTTTCCCCGGGCGTTTCCAGTATAGAAAAAATGAGGTCATCGGCCCTTAAAATATGTTCATCGGCCATTATCACAGCACGCTCAATAGTATATTGCAACTCACGCACGTTACCAGGATAGTTGTACATCTTCAGCTTTTGTAAAGCAGCAAGTTCAAAATCCATGGTCGGTTTTAAGTATTTGCTTGTGTACAATTTTGCAAAATGCCTGGCCAATATTACAATATCCTCGTTACGCTTGCGTAGTGGGGGCATGTTTATTTCAACCGTATTAATACGGTAGATAAGATCTTTACGGAAATGATTCTCGTTAGCCAGTTCATGCAACGGAACATTGGTGGCGCATATAAGCCTTATGTTTATATCAATTGCCTTATTGGTACCTAAGCGGGTAACCTGGCGGTTTTGTAATACGGTTAAAAGTTTAGCCTGTTGTTGCAAGCTAATGTTCCCAATCTCATCTAAAAATAATGTACCGCCTTCAGCTTCTTCAAAGCGTCCCATACGGTCTTCGCGGGCATCGGTATAAGCACCCTTTTTATGTCCAAACAGTTCACTTTCAAATAATGAATCTGTTAGTGCGCCTACATCTACTTTAACAAAAGGTTTATCGGCACGTAATGAGCGCTCATGTATGGCTTTTGCCATTAAATCCTTACCGGTGCCATTTTCGCCCAGTATTAAAATATTGGCATCGGTAGGGGCTATTTTATTTACTTTATGAAATATATTCTCCATCACCTCAGATTCGCCCAAAATGGATGTTTGCCCTGAAACACCTTTTAATGGCTTACTGGTTTTAATCCCTTCTTTTTTATCAAGCAGTTCTTTAATGGTATCTATCAGTTTTTCATTATGCCATGGCTTTACAACAAAATCATTAGCGCCTTCTTTTAATGAACGTACAGCCAATTCAATATCGCCATAGGCTGTTATCATTACAACGGAAACATTGGGTTTCCATTCTTTTATTTTGCGCAGCCAGTATATACCCTCATTACCGGTATTTATAGCACTGTTAAAGTTCATATCCAGTAAAACCAAATCAACCTGGTTACGCTGCAGCAGCGAGTTAAGGTTCTCCGGGTTTTTTTCGGTGATAATTTCCTGTGTTTCTGGTTTAAGCAATAACTTAACAGCTGTAAGCACATCTGGGTCATCATCAACAATTAAAACAGTTGCTTTTTTAAGTATCATGTTGTAGTAATTGATTCATTATTCATAAATTATGGTATATATAATATAGTACTGCAAATTAGTAATTGGATGTTAAATATCATACCATTTATAATATTACAGCTATTAAACTGTAAATCAACCATGAACAATGAGCCATAATCATTAGCTGATTTTTACACTGTATCATAACCGAACACATGCTGTAACAGAAGCGTACGGTGTAATTATGGTTATGGTGCTTAAATTGCTGAATTACAGCTTTTTAATTTGTGGCATGTGTTTTTGTATTCAATTACCAAATATTAATAAATACAGTGGACAGAGTAATAGAAAAAAAGACGTGGAGTACCAAAAGGCTAATGACCATAGCCGGCATAACAGGAGTAGTATTATTAGTTGGTAGCAGTATATTTTTTACCTCAGGTAAAAGTAAGTTAAATGTTGATATAGAACGCATTACTATAAGTGAAGTTAAAAAAGGTGCCTTTCAGGAGTTTATTCCTGTAAATGGTATAGTATTGCCACTTTCAACCATCTACCTTGATGCTATTGAAGGCGGACGGGTTGAAGAAAAATATGTAGAAGATGGCGCTATGCTTAAAAAGGGCGATCCTATACTAAGGCTATCAAATACCGATCTTGAACTTAGTTTAGCTAACCAGCAAACAGCAGTATTTAACGTGCTTACGCAAATGCAAATATCACGTGACCAGGCGCAGCAAAACACCATTACCAAGCTAAATTCAATGGCCGATGTGGATAATGCTTTAAAGGAGGCTGAAAGGGTTTATAATCTCGACAAAAAATTATATGATCAAAAAGCTATAGGCTTACAGGAATACCAGTCTGCCTTAAACTTATATAATTACCAGCTAAGGCGTAAAAGGCTTGCTGCGCAAATATTAAAACAAGATACCATATCTACCAGTGCGCAGTCAAAACAGTCGGCAGAGTCATATGCCAACATGAAAGGTACACTGGAACTGATGAAGAAAAAAGTAGGAGACCTTATTGTAAGGGCGCCTATTGATGGGCAACTAACGTCAATGGATGCTGAAATTGGACAAAGCAAAAATAAAGGCGAACACTTAGGCCAGTTAGATGTGCAAAATGGTTTTAAAGTACAGGTTGATGTGGAAGAGCATTATCTTTCAAGAATTTACACCGGCTTAACGGGCGATTTTACTTTTGCCGATAAAAACTATAAACTGGTTATTAAAAAAGTATTTACACAAGTAACCAACGGGCGCTTTAAGGTAGATATGCAGTTTGTAGGCGCTGTGCCTAAAGGTATTCGTAAAGGGCAAACATTGCAAATACGTTTAGCTTTAAGCGATGAAACAACTGCCTTATTAGTACCTAAAGGAGGCTTTTACCAGCAAACCGGTGGTAACTGGATATTTAAAGTGAGCGAAGATGGTAAAACAGCCTATAAAGTTGATATACAAATAGGTAGGTTTAATACCGATAATTATGAGTTGCTGCAAGGCTTAAAGCCGGGTGATAAGGTAATAACATCAAGCTATGAAAATTACGGTGATATACAGGAGCTGGTGCTTAAAAAGTAACGCGGTAAGTGTAACCTAATGTTAATACATGCGTCTTGTAAAAAAGATAAAAGAAGAAATAAAACTAAAATATAAATCACAATTAAATCAAACAAGTCCTTCCGCTTAACCGGCGGAGGGATTTAAAGGGAGGCCAAATGATAAAAATTACAAATCTGGAAAAGTTTTACCGCACTGAAGAGGTAGAAACCATTGCTTTAAACAAGCTGTCAATGGAAGTTAACACCGGCGAGTTTGTGGCCATAATGGGCCCGTCTGGTTGTGGTAAATCAACATTGTTAAACATTTTAGGCATGCTTGATGACCCGGATGAAGGCAGCTATGTTTTTAATGGTGTTGAAATAGCGCATTTTAATGAGCGCAAACGTGCCGACCTGCGTAAGCATAATATTGGCTTCGTTTTTCAAAGTTTTAACCTTATTGATGAGCTTACTGTATTTGAAAACGTTGAGCTGCCATTAATTTATACCGGCGTAAGCAGTACCGACCGCGTAAAAAGGGTAGAAGAGGTTTTGGATAAAATGCAGATCATGCACCGCCGTAACCACTACCCACAGCAGTTATCGGGTGGTCAGCAACAGCGTGTGGCAATTGCCCGTGCGGTTGTTAACAAACCTAAATTAATACTTGCGGATGAGCCTACGGGTAACCTTGATAGCAGCAACGGTAATGATGTAATGGAACTGCTTACAGACCTGAACGAACAGGGAACTACTATTATAATGGTTACCCACTCTGAACATGATGCCCGTTACAGCCACCGTATCATCCGCCTGTTGGATGGACAAACTGTAATGGAGAACATTATGGTTTAGTTATACTACCTGATTTAGTTTGAATTAATATATAGTTAAGTGTGTCTCTTGCTTACCCTCCGCCCTAAAAGGCGGCAGGGTTGGTTAGAGAGTGCGTGTTAGTTTAGTTTGTTATGATAAAGAATTATATAAAAATAGCCTGGCGTAACCTATATAAGAATAAGGGTTTTTCGCTTATCCATATATTGGGTTTAACCATAGGTATTACTGTTTGCATGATGATATTCATTTATATTATGAATGAATTTAGCATGGATAGCTTTCATACTAAAGAAAAGCGCATTTATCGTGTAATGCGTAATTTTAAAGAATTAAAGCAAGGAGTACCTTATGTATCCGGACCCTATGCCCCGGCTTTATTAAATGATTTTCCGGCCGATATTAAACAAGCCGTACGGGTTAACACCAGCCAGGGTTTGATCTCGTTCAATAACAAATCTTTTGTAGAGAAAAAACTGTACGTAACAGACGCGGGTTTTTTTAATCTGTTTTCTTTTAAACTTATAAAAGGTAATGCAGCAACAGTACTAAAGGACCCTTCAAGCATTGTACTTACCGAAACAACTGCAAAAAAATATTTTGGTAACATTGATAATGCTATGGGAAAGGTGCTTACCCTGGATAAGCAGCAGCAATTTAAAGTAACCGGCATTTCAAAAGATGTGCCGTCAAATTCGCACCTTGATTTTGATCTGGTTATACCTATAGCCAGTTATGTCAATAACCCCGGTTTTAATGTATGGATAAATAACAGATTGTTCACCTATGTTTTGCTGGATGAGCATACTAATAAAGCCCAGCTCGAGAAAAAGTTCCCGCAATTCCTTACCAAGTATATGGGCGCGGATATGGCGCGTTTTGGCATGAAGATGGATCTTTCCCTCACACCGCTGTCTGATATTTATTTTGAGCCTGCCTCGTCATTTGATAATGTTAAGCATGGCGACAAAACTGTGGTTTACATTTTTATATCCATAGCGGTGCTGATAATGCTGATAGCATGCATCAACTTTACCAACTTATCTACTTTAAGGGCGGTAGAGCGCTCAAAAGAAGTAGGCTTACGTAAAGTGCTGGGCGCGTTAAAGAACCACCTTGTGCTTCAGTTTATAGGCGAATCGATGCTTTTAACTATAATATCATGTGTCCTTTCTATAGTCGCTTTAATTTTGCTTATGCCATGGTACAAGCAACTGCTTGGCTATGAGCTTACCGTAGCCTGGAACTCAAGCCCAATATATTTGTTTTTGGCAGGAGTGATCCTGGTAATTGGTTTCCTGGCCGGAAGCTATCCTGCTTTTTTCCTGTCGGCGTTTTCACCCATACAGGCCTTAAAAGGTAAGTTGCGCTTAGGCAAAAGCGGCACCTTTTTCAGGCAATCATTGGTGG
>JAQBNY010000251.1 GCA_028288315.1 Mucilaginibacter sp. | reverse complement strand
GCAGCATAACATGGGCATAAAGTCCGGGTACATCCTTTTCGCCGCCTTTGCCGGGATTGGTTTCGGCTTTGAGAACTTCAAGCGTATCCATTTTATAAAAAACAGGCCATTGGTAATCAAAATGATGGGCGACTTTTATAGCATACTCCAGCGAATCAAGAAATAACTGTTTTGCAATAGCCTCGCCTTTTAAAGCCAACCGTGAAAGATTTAATAAAGGATGATGCAAATACCATGAATCCATCACTAATGGTTTCTTTTGTTCCTCTTCGCCCTCTAACGTATCTGCTATGGCAGGTAGCCAGCGCATTATGGTACCTAACTTTTCGTCATAAAAAGTAGGCAATGTTTCCTTAATGTTTCGCATTATATCCATTTTCTTGCCAACCCATTCCGAATAATCTTCTAACGGTAGTAGCACGGCAAGTTGCACCATAATTTCTGGCGGGGTGGTATAATCACTTACGTAAGCGTTAAAGTAGGAGTGCCCTTTAACCTGAGACCAGCACCCGGCGTTTTCAATAAGGTCATGCAAGCCTTTTTTTAAAATATCTGGCCAGTTATGGTAATTTGTATCCGGCTTAGGCAATAACATATAAGCTTGTGCCAGCATGTTAAAGTATTGTTCAATCATCCCGGCTTCATCAGCAGGTACCTCTTCATTAAAAACTACTATGGCATCAGATATAACAACTTTTTTGCCTGCATTTAGAGGTTTTTTAATTGCAGGCGGAAGGGCAAAGCCCATTTCCGGCCATTGGCCACCCACTGTATCACCGGCCGAAGTTTCGGTTTGCTGGTTATAGTCAGCCAGGGCGGTAAGATTTTGCAGGTATAAAACAGAGCCTGCTTTTGGCCTGGTCATGCTAAAGTACATCATGCCTGATCGTGTGCCTAACTGGCTCACCTTTATTTCACCTGTAGTATTTTCGGGTTTGCCATTTTTACCGGGAATAACAATATCTCTTGGCCAAAAAGGTATGAAAAGGTCTGTATTGGGCTTTAGGTAAGTGGTATAGCGTAAAGTGCCTTCCTCATCTGTTGGGAATTGTATAGTGACAGATATAGTACCAATAACTGAACTTAATTGATATTTTATCTCGTTGCCCGTTTCATTTTTGCTGGTCAATTCCAGTTCGCCGTTGGGTGAATAAGCCGCACGGAAAGCTATTTTACCACCTTTCGGCCATTCGGCTAAAATCCAAAGGGAATCATCAATACAATAAATATTAAAAGTATAAACTCCACATGTTTTAGTATAAATGCTTGATACATCGGTATCAGAAAAAGTATTTGCGGCAGCAACTGCCCAGGGAGATAGTCCATTCATAAGCGATTAGTAAAGGTTAATTTGTTTCAATAAACTATTGGTCGCTTTATATTGTTTTATTGATGCAATAAATTATCCTAATACTTAATTATGCTACACTTCTAAAGCGGCAAATATTTCTTTTATAGACAGATGTGCCCCACATACAAATTCATCGGCAGCACCGTAATACATAGTTATGGTATCGCCATCAGCCTCAACAATATGCCCATTGGTAAATACTACATGGCCAAAAAAGCCGCTTACCTCATAAGGTTCGGTAGGTTCCATAATAGGGTGTTCGGTACGGGCAATTACTTTTGAGGGATCGTTAAGATCAAGTAAAAATGCACCCAGGCAGTAGCGGTGCTCTTTAGTAGCACCATGATAAATTTCCAGCCAGCCCTTTTCTGTTTTTATTGGTGCAGCACCAGCGCCAACACGGCCGCTATCCCAATAACCTTCGCGAGTTTTAACTATGCATTTATGGTTACCCCAATGCAGGCCATCAGGTGATTCGGCCAGCCAAATGTAATTGCCGCCAATATCAACACTGCTTGGGCGGTGCAGCATATAATAAAGTCCGTTTATTTTTTCTTCAAATATGGCTACATCCTTATTGTGAGGCGGCAATATCATTCCGTGCGATTCAAAGGTTTTCCAATTGGTAGTAGTGCGCATGCCAACACCTACACCGCTATCAGATACGGCAGTGAATGTTAAATAGAATTTACTTTCTAAAAAAGTAACCCGGCAATCTTCAATGCCAAAAGTTTGCAATGTGCCCGAGCCAAATAATTTTGAATAACCTTCGGGCTCGTAAAATTTAATGCCATCATCACTACAAAGCAAACGAAGGTGAGAGAGTGTGGTAAGGTAATCTACACCCTTGTATCTTACCACACGGGCATCAGTCGCGATAAGGTCGGCATCGTTCAGGGCTATTTCCATTATTTCAGTTTCGCCTGTAATGTTAAGTATAGGAAAAGATACATGTATTTCTGATTGCTGTGGCCTTTCGGCAACCCTAACCAGCATCCACGTTTTACCTTCAAACTTAAATACTCCCGGGTTTAGCAAACAGGCAATATGCAGGCCCTGGTTTGTTGCTGTTAAATCTTTGGGTGATAATAATGGATTTTGCGGAAAACGCCTGGCTATATCTTTCATAAAGTAAATGCTAATTTGGTAGTACTAACAATACCACCCGCAAATGGTTGTATGAAATTAACTTTAGCTAATGTAGTGCAGTACTTTCTGGTATAACTCATCAGGTAAAAAGGGTTTTGCCACAACGTCATTTATACCGGTTTGCTTTACCTGTTCCTCAATTTCTTTAGGCAAATTAGCGGTAAGCGCAACTATAGGAATGGTTACCCCGTTTGCACGCATAGTTCTGGTGGCTTCATAGCCATCCATAACCGGCATGTGCAAGTCCATCAGTATTAAATGATGCCTTGTAATATCGAGTTTGTTTAGAGCTTCTAATCCGTTTACTGCCACATCAATATTGGCGCCCCAGCGTTGCAGAAAGGCTTGGGCCACCATTACATTTAGTGGATTATCTTCAACCAGTAAAATATTTACACCGGTAAAAGGCTTGCCCTCATTAGGGGTGTCAATCAGCTTGTTATGCCGATCAAGCGTTTTAGTGCTCTTTTCAAAGGTTTGGTCGAAATAAAAAGTAGATCCTTTGCCTTCTTCACTTATTAAATGCAGAGTGGAGTTTTGCAGTTCTAAGATTCGTTTGCTAATAGACAAGCCTAAACCCGTACCGCCAAAGCTACGCGAAGTGGAAGAATCAGCCTGGGTAAAACGCTCAAATATAAGATCCTGATTGGCTTTTGATATGCCAATGCCTGTATCACTTACTTTTATGCTTAACGTTATGTCTTTTTCAGTTTGCTCTTTAACGCTTACATCAACTTCTACTGATCCTTTTTGGGTGAACTTAATAGCGTTATGCACCAGGTTAGTCATTACCTGTGATATCCTGATAGGGTCGCTCAGAATTTTGTTTTTAAGATCAGCGTCAATTGTTAGTTTTAAGTCAATGTCTTTATCTTCTGCCGAACTTCGTAAACTATTAACCACATTACGCGCTATACCGCCTATATCGGTTTCAACCTGCTCAAAAGTGATCATGCCCGCCTCAATTTTGTTATAATCTAAAATGTCGTTCACAATTCCCAATAAGTTATTGGCAGAAAATATCATTATATTCAATTGCTCCAACTGATCTTCACGCGGATTGTTTTTTAACAGCAAATGACTCATGCCTATAACCGAGTTAAGCGGTGTACGTATCTCGTGGCTCATGGTGCTTAAAAACTCACTTTTGGCAATAAGGCCTTGTTCTGCCTGCTCACGTGCTTTTTTCAATACAAATGATACCCTGTGCGATAATACCAGCGATTGCAAAAAGAAAAAGCTTACATATCCTGCAAAACTTAAAAATTGCAGTTGTGGAATAAAGCCCCAGTAATGGAACAGCGATATAACCAATACCCACGTTAAAGATATTGAACTGTATAAAGCATATGCCGAGCCGGGTCGCTTTTTTCTGTAAGCGATGATGTACACGTATGGGATATAAAAAAAGCAGTATATTGTAATAACTAAAAAAGGATTCATAAGCTGCGTAAAATATAATGGAGGCAGCAATAACGATATAAGGGTAAATAGTAAACATACGGAACAGATTATTCTTATAACCCATTTGTTTACGTCCTCCGGACATAGGTAGCTGGTATACAAACCAAACAATCCAATGCCCATAAACAAGCTCATGTACTCTAACCTAACGGTAATATACCAGCTAACATCAGGCAGTATGGTATGTAACACATAGTTATCTGTACCCATTATACGATAACAATATATTATTGAGTATAAGGAGAAAAGCAAAACTGCTTTATCGCGGTTACCGAACAAATAAAGGCCTAAAAAAAACAAGCCGCCCATAAACAAGCAACCAGTAAGCAACAAGTCTACAGCTTCGCCACGCCGCCTGTTCAGTGCCATTATATCTCTTTGTTGTATTATCAAAGGACTTTTAATGCCACCTTTACTGTGTACAAAATTCGAGATCTGTAAAACCAGGTTCATTGTATCTGTACCTCCAGGAACGTCAAAAGCACGGTATGCCCAGTAAGGAACAAATCCTTTTTCGGTTGTACTCACAGTGCCGTTTTCGGCTACTTGTTTACCGTTTAAGAATAAGCGATAGGATGAATATACATCTGGCATGGCCATGCGCAGCAATTTAGCATTCTTAGGCAGTAATACAGTCAATTTATATGACGCATAACCAAAGGCCGGTAACTTTTTCCCATTTGTTATATGATTGTTCCATAATGAAGGAAAGGTAATCAGTTGGCCTTTTGTAGTAGGAGTGTTTTTCGGATCAATCAATTGCTGCCAATAAAAGTTCCATTGACCGCTCAGCTCAATTTCATCAATAAAAGATTGTTTACGAAGATCTATAATTCCATTTTTGGCAACAGGCTGGATTGGATTATAGGATGGAGAACCGAAAACTGTAATACTGAAAAGCAACAGTAATACCACAGCATAGCAGGGCTGTTTAGTCTTCATTAATTAATAGGAGACAATTGAATACATCAGTTAAACAATTATAAAGAGTGTTTTGATGTCAAATATATGTATAATCAACTGTACAATTTGATTAAGTTTTTTATGATACTATCCCGCTCTCGCCCGGCTTTAGCCGAGAAATGGTTATTATCCAGCGTCTCGCCGTAGCATCTAAGCAATTTTATTCGAGGAAGCGGCCGGAGGCCTTATAATAGTTGCCACTCGGCAGGAGCCGAGCGACTGAAATTTACTACCGGCAATAGCTTTATCTAAGCATGTTTAACAGATCGCTTTTTGAAAGAGATTGCAGGAACGATGTATCTGTTTTGATGAGATTATTTACCAGCTCTTTTTTAGAATCCTGCATCAGCATAATTTTCTCCTCAACCGTACCGGGACAGATCAACCTTACAGCTACCACATTTTTATTTTGCCCAATGCGGTGCGAGCGGTCAATAGCCTGGTTCTCAACAGCCGGGTTCCACCATGGGTCAACAATGTAAACATAGTCTGCTTCGGTTAAATTTAAGCCGGTGCCACCCGCCTTAATACTGATAAGGAAAACTCTTATAGAAGCATTATTTTGAAACTCGTTTACAATACCCTCACGGTTGCGGGTGTTGCCGGTAAGCATGCAATACTCTATCTTTTTGGCAATCAATTCCTTTTTGATGAGTTCAAGCATCGACACAAATTGAGAGAAGATAAGGATCTTATGCTGTGGCGATTTACCTTCTATCTGCTCAAGCAGCATGTCAATTTTAGCCGATTCGCTGCCGGGTGGTTTTTCACCCGCCAACAACATAGGAGAGTTGCATATCTGCCTTAACTTGGTTAATCCTTTCAGCACGTTCATTGGGGTTTTCTTTAGCTCATCATCTGTTGTAGCTGATATATACTCACGGAACTCCTTTTCGTAGGCATTATAGATATGGCGCTGCTGTTCCTGCATTTCGCAGTACAGTACCATTTCAGTTTTATCGGGCAGTTCTGCCGCTACTTGTTGTTTGGTTCGCCTCAGTATAAACGGTTTTATCTTATTTTGCAGCTCGGCTGCGCGCTTGTTACTCTTAAATTTATCAATAGGTACCGAGTAAATATCCCTGAAGTATTGCCGTGTTCCCAACAAGCCAGGGCAGGCAAAGGAAAGTTGGCCATAAAGGTCGAAAGTATTATTCTCAATAGGGGTGCCGGTTATCACAATTTTATTGCGCGATTTTAATAGCCGTACCGACTTGTACCGTTGTGAATCGGGGTTTTTAATGTTCTGCGACTCATCCAAAAAAACATAATTGAACTGGTATGCTTTTATAAAGTTAATATCAGCAAGCAGTTTACCGTAGGAGGTGAGGATAATCTCATATTCATCAAAACCACCGGTGCTTTTTATCCGGTCGGCACCATAAATAGTATGTATCCTGATGGATGGCGCAAACTTTTGTACCTCCTGCTGCCAATTAAAAATAAGCGAAGTAGGCACTACTAACAGGTTGGTGTTATGTGTAACCTTGTTACGTTGCGATAGTATAAAAGCGATGATCTGCATGGTTTTACCCAAGCCCATATCGTCTGCCAGGCAGCCACCAAAGTTAAAATCATCTAAAAAGTTAAGCCAGTTTAACCCTTGCTGCTGGTAAGGGCGTAGGGTAGCTTTAAGGTCTGCCGGTATGGCAACATCTTTCACCGACTCAAAATTTGCGAACTTCTCATGATAGCTGCTTATTTCTCTTTTTACTTCCTCATCCAGCACCTCATCATCATATAATTCTTCAATGGTGGCGTAGTTGGTTTTTGGGGTGCGTAAAATACTATCGTCCGCAATTTCACCGGAGTTGAAATACCTGGTGAACTTTTCAATCCATTCGGCAGGTAAAATGCCTAAAGTGCCATCATCTAGCTGAACATACTTGCTCTTATTGCGTACAGCCTTGTATACCTGTTTTAAGGCCGCTTTTTTGCGCCCGTAACGCACATTAATATCCGAGTTGAACCAGTTAATTCCGCTTAATACCCGTATAGTGATTTTTACTTTATTTGGGTTAAGTTTATTACCCTCCAGCTCGTTAAAGCCTAATATAGTTATACCATTGCACTGCCATTCGTCAAATACATCTAAAAACCAGTCTTCATTTAAAAAATGCCTTTTATGCAGGTAAAAGTAATGCAGGTCGTCTTCCAGCTGTTCTAAAAATTGAGCGTGTTGTTTTACCAGTAAAGCTGTAAATTCCAGTTCAGCCTCGTCATTACGCTGTACCAAAAATTCTTTTCCTTTTTTGTCGATGCTGTAAATTTGCCTTTTGGTACGTACAGAGATCTCGGTTTCGCCATATCGCATTACAGGGATAATCATTACATGGCTCCCAAAATCCGACAGGTAAATTATCTTTTCCGTTTCGGCAGTAAAACCCTGCTGTTGTAGTTGCGCAGGAGTAGCTGGTTTAATGTGCTTATAATCAACGCTTATCCTGTCTTCTAACTGCGTTAACAGCTGTGCTTTAAACTCCTTAAACTTAGATTGATGGATGAGTAAATTGTCGGGTCGTTTTCTTAAAATATCAATTAAGCCCAGGGTCTGCAAGTTATCTGCCAGGTACAGCGTATCGTTCAGTAAAACAAAGTAGGTAAACCTGATACTTAAATCCTTTAAAGCATAGTTTATGTTACCAATTTTTAAATTGCCTGCCAACTCATAGAATTGCCCCTGTGTATTTACAGCCAGGCTGATAGCAGGAGGGAGCAGGCTTACTTTAACCGGCACAACAGAATTGGCCGTAATGTTTTCAGATGCCTTGTTGTTATGGTAATAAAACCTATAACCAAGCGGGTTTTTAACAATAGCCCGTAAAGCTGTTAAATCCGCCTCTAAACGTTTGGAATTTAAATGGTTTTGAAATTTATTTATGCCGGTATAAAACTTCAACTGCTGATGATCATCCGTTCCCCAGATCATGTCCAGCGGGTTTAGAGGCGATAGCGGGTTTTTTATCTTACCATCTTTAGTGGTTTGTGCCGAATACAGATCAATAAACAGGTATTTGTAGTACTTGTGCTGTTTTAAAACCACACAGGTTACCTTGTCGGTATCGTCAACCGGTTGATTAATAGGAGTTAAGGCTGCAGGTGCAACCTGCTGATTAAGATCAAACAAGCTTTCTTTGGTAACCGGTATAAGCGATGACAACGAAGGAGTGATAGTTACCTTTTTATTCTCATGTTTGATATTAAAGAAGCTATCAAGATCGGGTTCGTTTTCCAGGCCATAATCCAGCGCTGCTTTCTTCAATTTTTGGTGACGAAGCTTCGTGTTAAAAAAGATGCTAAGGTCGTCCCGTTTTACAATGGCCGCAAGTACCAGCGCCTCGTGTTCACATAGCTTGCCGGGTATAGCATTGCAATTGCAGGTGAGCATCAACTGGTTACCATGTTGTACCACGGTAACCTCCGGGAAATTTATGTTGCCATACTCATGTGTAAATGTCCCCTGGTTGAGTTCTAAAAAACGGGGAATAATGTGCTGGTAAGATGCGGTATCAAAATAGATGCCTACAGAAGCATGTTGCGCAATGGCAACCTCGGTAATATTATCAAAAGGAAAATCCTTTAAAATAAAAGTATGGTTTGAAAGATTGCCGATTTCGTTACTCACTAAAAATATACTGCTGCTAATATCCGCACAATAATGCAAAAATCTGCCTGTATTTTGCATAAATCCGTATCTTTTCGACATGGAACTGTATCTTTTTTAGCTGAATTTGCGCATATTTGGGGGTAAACCAATTTATCTCGATACAAGCCATCACAATAAAATTCTAATTATGAAGATAAAAATACCCGGGTACAAATTAGCTGTACTATGCGCTGCAGGCATCTTAGCAGGCTCTGTAAATTTAAAAGCACAAACAGTTATTCCGGTAGAAACCAGCAACAATGCTATGGTTTTACAGGTAGCCAAAAACAAGGATCTGAACATTATTTATTTTGGAAAAAAATTAAATAACACACAGGAATACAGTCAGATACCCGGTATATATAAACAATCTGAAGATTATACAGGTTTGTTTAACTCGGCTTATACACCGGCAGGTTCACGTAATTTAGTTGAGCCTGCAATTTCAGTTACTCATACCGATGGCAACAACTCGCTCGATCTGAAATATGTGAGTCATGATGTAAAAAAGATCAGCGATGGCGTATCGTTATTAAGCATTGTGTTAAAGGATGTGGTATATAATTTTGAGGTAACTCTTTATTACAAAGCATATTATAAAAATGATGTGGTAGAGCAGTGGAGCGTTATTAAGCATCATGAAAAAGGGAATGTTACTTTGCAGAAATTCGCATCTGCTAATCTGCACATACAGGCAAAAGATTTTTGGTTAACACAATACCACGGAGATTGGGCCAAAGAGATGCAACCCGAAGAAAGCAAGCTTACCCACGGCATTAAAACACTTGATACTAAGCTTGGTACGCGCGCCAATCTGTTTCAGCCATCGGTATTTATGATATCATTGAATAAACCGGCGACTGAAGACGAAGGCAGCGTATTATATGGTGGGCTAGAGTGGAGCGGTAACTTTCGTACAGATATGGAACTTGATCCGCAAGATAATTTGCGAATTATATCGGGCATTAATAACTATGCTTCGCCTTATGAGCTAAAACCAAATGTAGAATTTGCAACACCTGCTTTTTGGTACACCTTTAGCACCCACGGTAAGGGCGATGCCAGTAGGAAATTGCAAAGTTGGGCGCGAAATTATAAGATATTAGATGGTAAAGGCTCAAGGGTAACTTTGTTAAATAACTGGGAATCAACTTATTTTGATTTTAATGAAAGCAAGCTTGCCGAATTATTAAAAGATACTAAGAAGCTGGGAGTAGACCTTTTTTTACTGGATGATGGCTGGTTTGCCAATAAGTATCCGCGCAACAGCGATCATACCGGCCTGGGCGATTGGGAGGAAAATAAGCAAAAACTGCCTAATGGCATAGCATCATTGATAAAGGAAGCACAGCAAAACGAAGTAAAATTTGGTATATGGGTGGAGCCCGAAATGGTTAGCCCTAAAAGCGAATTATATGAAAAACATCCCGACTGGGTAATTAAACAGCCTAAACGCGAAGAATATTATTTCCGCAATCAACTCGTACTTGACCTAAGCAATCCTAAGGTTCAGGACTTTGTATATGGTATTATTGATAATTTGTTTACTAAGAACCCGACACTTGCCTATATTAAATGGGATTGTAACGCGGTGATTTATAATGCCTACTCGGCCCATTTAGGAAAGAATCAGTCTCAGTTTTATGTAGAGTATGTACGTGGTTTATACAAGGTGCTTGAGCGTATAAGGGCCAAATATCCAACTGTACCTATGATGCTATGTTCGGGTGGTGGCGGTAGGGTAGACTCTGCCGCTTTGCAATACTTTACCGAGTTTTGGCCAAGTGATAATACTGACCCGCTCGAACGCATTTTTATGCAGTGGGAGTACTCGTATTTTTACCCTGCTATAACCAGTTCAAACCATGTTACTGATTGGGGCAAACAACCTATTAAATATCGTACAGACGTAGCTATGATGGGCAAACTGGGCTTTGATATTGTGGTAAGCAAACTAAGTGCTACTGATCTTCAATATTGCCAGGATGCTATAAAAAACTATAATTCATTTAAGCAAGTTATATGGCAAGGCGACCAATACCGCTTAGCTAATCCGCGGGAGGGTAGTGTGGCCTCAGTCATGTACATTGATGAGGCTAAGTCATCGGGCATTATGTTCAATTACCTCGTTAATAACCGTTATGACGAAAAAAGCAGAGTACCTATACCATTAAAAGGATTAGATGCCGCTAAGAATTACCGGATAAGAGAGATTAATCTGTATCCGGGCAGCAAAACAAACATCGATGGAAATAAAACTTACAGTGGTGATTTTCTGATGAAGATAGGCTTTAACCCACAGGTACATGCAGGCAGAACGAGTGTTGTACTCAAAATTGATGAAGTGAGATAATCCAAAAACCGCCTCACAAGTAGTTTAATATTGATTTAAAGCGCTTTGTTACAAGTGTCATTGGTTTTTAATGCGTACTGAAAAGCGTCGTATGCAACTGGTAATTCTCTCATTATGAGAGAATTTTAATAAACAAACTGCTTAATTATTTAGGCATCGTTGTTTTGCTTTGTGTACGCATTAAAAAAACGCTTGCTTGAAGCGCATCTGAAAAAATCACAAAATAATTTAGGTTTCCCATCTATAGCACATCAATTTATGAATACATATTTCTAAGTTATTTGTTTTGAGTGGTTTAATTAATAAAATATTGGTAAAAATATGTGAACTTTTTTACAATAAAATGTTCTTTATAAGCAATTTTTTAAATTAATTTGATTTTTTATTTCTGTTATATGCAACATTCTTGATACAATAGTCGTTACTAGGACAACTATTAACAGAAATTATGCACAAAAACTACTTCAAAAAGTCGTTGATACTCGCGTGTGTCCTCGGCGTAACCTTTTCCTCTTGTTCAAAACAAGATAACCTTCAACCAGAACCTGCAGTGATGGCTGCTCCCGTTCAATCCACTGATTTATTATTGGCCGCTACATCTCCAGCTTCTAACTTGTCTGGACCTGGTTTAATGTTGGGCATTAATGGTCATATGGGCGATGCACCTTACCTGGCAACAAGTCCTGCAAAACAAATTCAAGCGTTAAAGGATAGGGGGATGACATGGTACAGGTTAAATATTCAAACTAAATCTGACGGTACGGCATCCTCATCCAGTTTATTGGAAGCATTACAGTCAGCTGCAACTAATGGCGGTGTAAAGATTTTACCCATGCTTTACCTGCGTACACTTGATTATTCTAAGTCAGAAGCTACGTCTTATCAATTAGGTAAAACATTAGGTAGTAACTTTGCAGCTAAATACGGAAAGTACTTTACGTATTACAATCTTGGGAATGATCAGGAGCTACGTTTATTGTACCCTAATAAAACCGGGCAAAATTCAAGTGATTATAACCGTGCTAAATTTAATGTAGTTGCTGCTTATTTAAAAGGCGTGGATGAAGGCATTAAATCAAAAGATTCGGATGCGAAAACTATGATTGGGGCCGGTTGGTTGCATTATGGTTTTTTAAAAATGTGTGAGTCCTATGGAGTGAAGTTTGATGTGGTGGCATATCAGTGGTATTCAGATATGGAAGCACCTGCTGCAAAATCTCCATATTATATTCCAGATATTACAAAAAAATTATCAAGTCTGTTTCCAACTAAACCTATTTGGTTTACTGAATTCAATTATAGATATAAAGCTACCAGCACAACTACAACTAATGAGACTGATCAAAATGCATTTGTTACAAAGTTTATTGCAAAATGTAAAGCTAATCCACAAGTTAAAGTGGCTATAGTTTATCAATTATTTGATGAACCTTACAAAGGTACCCAAGAGAGAAGTTACGGCATTTTAAAGTGGACAAGCCAATATACAACCTGGGCAAACAAAATTTTGTCTAAAACTTTTATGTCAGCTTCAAATTAATATTACAACATAGTGTTGGTATTATAGCAAACTTTTATAAACGCCGGGCAATTGCCTGGCGTTTAAATTTTACATTAACATTGTGGTAAATTAAGCAGGGTGTCTTTTTCAGTACGGACTGGAACTAGGTTAAAATGGTACTTTTACACTTCAAATAATTTTCGTTTATTTGCCATCCCACAAAAATAATGACTTGGTAGCTCAGCCGGTAGAGCAACTGACTCTTAATCAGTGGGTCGAGAGTTCGATCCTCTCCCAGGTCACTAAATTTTGAAA
>JAQBNY010000207.1 GCA_028288315.1 Mucilaginibacter sp. | reverse complement strand
TTGCTATTGCCGACCATGACGATGCCCAAACCGAATTGCAGGCTAATGATCTGCTTACCCCGCAAGGTGGTCCGGTTGATTTTAAAATGAAAAGATTTGACCCGGAGCATTGCCAAAGGCTGCATGATTTTTCACTATCAAAAAGCAGGTATATTGCTTTGCTTACCTCAATGCACATGGTTTTTTTGCACAAAAGGGAAGTAGAAACTAATCCACAGGTAAAACCTTTTTTAGCAGAACAGGCAAAGTTGCAGGCCACATGGCGCAAGCAATTAAATATAACCCCAAAAGAAGCTGATAAAGTTTATGGTTTACTGGAGTGGTGCGATGCATTATCACTACTGCTTGCCCAACACGAGATACAACCTGAGGGCCGCCTGATTGAAGTAAGCCTGGGGCCTGATAAAAGACAATACAAGCTAATGCAAACCAAGAGCGGGTCACTCACCGTTAATCCCTGGCCGTTTGAGCGAAAAAGCTTTGCTCTTAATATCGAAACAAGGTTATTAACCACCATGCAATTTAAAAGCTGCGATCAGTTTAAAAAGGAGTTAGCGGAGGCCGAGGTTATTGAAAAAGTTTGGAAACTGGAAAAATGAGATGCAATATTGCTCCTCTAACTTATATTCCTAATACCTGTTTCAACTTCACATAACCCGTTTTGCTTACCGGTATCTTAGCACCCGATTTTAATATAGCCAGGTGACTGTCCTTTTCGTAAGGATCTAAGCGGGTTATTTGCTGTATGGCAATTATATAAGAGCGGTGTACCCGTACAAAGTATCGAGGATCGAGGGTTTTCTCAAAGAAAGCCATGGTTTTATTTTTCAGGAAAGCACCTTCGGCGGTTATAACGCTCACGTAATCGTCATCAGCTTGCAGGTATTCCACATCCTGAACTGATATGATCTTCACCTTTGTGCCGGTTTTTACCACAATACGCTCATTTTGTGCAGGCGATTGCGCGGCGGCTTCCAGTAAAGTTTCTGTTTGTTTGGCAGCAGGCACAGCACTAGCAGCCTGTTGTAAATATTTATCTATCGCTTTAGTAAAACGGTCCTTACTGAAGGGTTTTAACAGATAATCTACAGCATGTGTTTCAAAAGCCTTAATAGCATATTCGTCAAAAGCGGTGGCAAATATCACAGCCGGTGGGGTATCCACCAGTTCAAGCATCTCAAAACCGTTTATTTTGGGCATTTGTACATCAAGGAATATCAGGTCGGGCTGGTGTTGCTGGATAGCTTTGAGGCCTTCAAAACCATCGCTGCATTCCTGTAAAACTTCAATTTGAGGGAAACCCTGCAAATATTCTAATACAACCATACGGGCCAGAGGCTCATCATCAATAATTAAAGCGCGTGTCATAGCTGCGGAATTTTTATAATGGTTGTAAATATATTATCATTTGCGTGAGTTTCCATTAAATCATTTCGGGCAAATATCAAATAAAGTCTGCGCTGTACACCGCTTAAGCCAAAACCTGTGCCTTTGCGTGGGCGCGATGTTTTAGGATCATAAGGGTTTTGGATCATGATAACAAGGTATTGCTCTTCAATTTCGGCGCGGATGCTTACAACAACTTCGCCTGTGGTATCATATAATCCAAATTTTATGGCGTTCTCTACTAATGGCTGTAATAGTAACGATGGTAGCAACGACTCGCCGCATGCATTATCACAACTTATTTCTGTTTGCAGGCGATGGCCAAATCTAACTTTCTCAATCTCGAGATATAAATTCAAATGGGCCAGCTCGTCAGTTAACGGTACCAAAAGCTGGTCGTCTTTTTTTAAAGTGCCACGTAAAAAGTCTGATAGTTGGTGGATCATTTTGCGTGCTTCATCAGGCTTAAAGCCTATAAGCGCATTAATGGAGTTTAAACTATTGAATAAAAAATGGGGTTGTAGTTGCTGGCGCAGATTATAAAGTTCGGCATCGCGGGCCAGCTTTTCGGCCTCGGTTTTGCGCTGTTCGGTTTTCTTATGGTCAAGCTGGGAATACCACAGGGCACTTATCATGGCCATCCAGCCAATGGCTAAAAAAACGGTGAAGTAACGTATGGTAAGTGACTGACTAAGGAAGTTGTTATAAACTATCCCCATATTAAAAAGCGGCAATAAATACCGGCACCCGCCTACGCAGGCAGCAGCTAAAGCCCCACACCATATCAATAAATAAACGTAGCTCTCTTTATCGGGCTGGTAATAGCGCAGGTTGTTATTAATAAGCCAGCACGCGCCAGATAGCAATATGGCACTCAAGGCGCTATCAGTAACTGCAACAATCCATACAAAGCCAAAACTATGTATAATATATGCCTGCAGACTGGCCCAAACCAGCCCACATACGGCAAATGCCCCAAGTAATTTTGATTGCGATATTTGTGCTCCAGCCAAAACTTTTGTTTATTGTTAAGTTTAGTGTGTTAGGTTTTAGTTTCTTACACCCAACAGGGCGCTTTTATGATGTGCCCATGCTATATAAAGGTCAGGGTCTTGCGCTTCATGTATGTTATAATATAGTTCGGTACCATCACCAAGATCAGTTAATGCATTAAGCTCGGCAACATCAATAAACTGCCATTTAACGGTTTGTTTTTGTACGTTAATAAAGCTATCTTGGTTAGAGTGGCCTATTTGGCTTGCCTTCTCAAAGGCCTGCAGTTCAGTATCAGCATTTATAAGGCGCAGTTGCTCATCAAACTGGGCGTTGTGGTCTCCCGTACCACTTATTACCCTAAAAACTAATTTTGCTACATACCAGCTCATAAATTTATTTTTATTGATTGACAATTGGTTAAACAGAATTAATAGCTGCGGATATCAACACCTGCAAACAGCGATACACCTTTAAGCACTAATACTTTATTGTGGTTAACAGCCTGCGGGTTTTTAATTCGCTTATCATCAACACCGGCAAATATGGCTGCCAGATCTGGTACTACATGCCAGTTAGCCGGTACAATTATTTTAGTGCCGCCAAATAACTGGGTAATATCTATCACCACCCGGCCATTAATATCTGCCTGGGTAAAGTCAAGTTCCGTACCGCCAAAAATGTTGGTAATATCGCCACCCCTAAAGTTTTTAGAAAAGATAGTTTTATTTACCCCGCCAAATATTGCTGTAGCATTTAAAATATCATCATCAGAAACAGGGGGTACACCACCGGTTAAAGGCTCAACAGGAGGGATGCCGGTTGAAGTGTATTCGGCCTCAACATAATCACCTGCGGGTTTGTTTATAGGGCTTGCCTGATATTTTTTATCCCAGTAATCGCTATCAGCTATTTGGGTTTCGCGGTTCTTCCTCATTATTATCCATATACCAAATGCTATTATCAATATTGGCCACATAATGCCGCCTACATCAAAATTGGTTTCATGGTCAAGCAAAAAGCCTACGCCTATTATCACCAGAATAAACCATACAGGTTTGCGCCAGTTGTGTTTTGCACCAGTGTACAGGCCCCAAACTATAAGCCACATTGGCCAGGTAAATATCCAATTAGGGAAAAAGAAAAAATCGAATTGCTTTATAAGTAGTAGTCCGCCTACTACCAATAAGATAACCCCGGCTATAACTTTGCCCTGCGGGGTTTTGGTTGGTTCATCTATATTGTTGGACATGGTATCTTAATTTTAATCTTATCCAAAACTAAGGTAACATTACATATATACAAATGTATAACTGGCAATATGATTAAAGAAGTCGGTAAGGACGGATAAATTGTCGGTGAAAAATTTTTTACACCGCCGGTTCCTGCTGGCTTAAGCAATGGAAGCTACCCAATCCCCATATAATGTCTGTTGAATCTATACCGATCACTTTCCTGTCGGGGAAGCAGCCTTGCAGAATATCAAGCGCTTTATCGTCATGGTGCGAGCGATAGGTAGGCACAATAACTGCCGCGTTACCAATATAAAAGTTAGCGTATGATGCCGGTAAACGCTGGCCGTCATAAACCACCGGTTCGGGCATTGGCAGCTCAACAATATTCAGTTGCTTGCCGTTAAGCAGGCGCATGGTTTTAAGGGTTTGCAGGTTTTCTTGCAGTATGTGGTAGTTTTCGTCGTTTTTATTTTGTTCAACCACTGTAACCACGGTGTCGGTATTTACAAAGCGGGTAATATCATCAATATGGCCGTCGGTATCGTCGCCAACAATGCCATCGCCCAGCCAAAGTATCTGCTCAACACCATAATAGTTTTGCAAATAACCTTCAATTTGCTGCTGATTTAAATGCGGGTTGCGGTTTTTGTTTAGCAAACAGGCTGTAGTGGTTAACAAAGTGCCTGCTCCGTTAAAATCAACAGAGCCGCCTTCCATTACAATACCGGGATGGTAAACAGGTATATTAAAACGTTCGCCAATTTTGGTAGGGATAACATCGTCAAGGTCATACGGAGGATATTTATTGCCCCAGGCATTATAACCCCAGTCAACAATCACTTTTTCTTTAGTCTCGTAGTTCACCAAAAACGCCGGACCATGGTCGCGGCACCAGGCATCATTTGTACCGAACTCAAAAAGCTCAACCTTGCTCAAATCAGCGCCTACTACTTGCAATTGCAGTTTGACAAAAGCGGCCATCTGCTCATCAACCACATTAATACGCACTATCTCGCCCTCGGTAAGCACTTTAATAAACTCGGCATATTTACCGTATATCATCCCCAGTTTACCCGGCCACGAAGCCTCTTTATGCGGCCAGCTCAACCATGTAGCAGTATGCGGTGCCCATTCAGCAGGAAAATGGAAATCGGCTTTAGCCGGTGAGTCCGAAAGTCCGGAAGTCCGGAAGTCAGTAAGACGAAGAGAATCTGTCGCGTTTGAATTTGATGACATAGTTTATTTTAGCGAATTACGTAAACCATTTATCATGGCTAAAACCTCTTCGCATTGTTGATATAGTTTTAAAAAGCTTTCTTCAGCAATCAGGCTGCGTTTTTTTGCCAAATACAAACAACTTACAACTTCAATATCTGAACGTAAAGCATACCCCAGGAATTTATTAAATTCTGCATTTGATTGGCCAGTTGAACCTTCTGCGATATTCAATGCTATAGAATCGGCTGCGCGTTTTATTTGAGCAGTTAAAATAAATAGTTCGTCTTTAGGAAAAGTTCTGGTTAATTCATGAATATCTGCGGATAAATCCACAGCTTTTTGCCAAACTATTAACTTCTCAAACTTAAAACTCATCTTACTTATTTTTCTTTCGGACTTCCGGTCTTTCAGACTTTCGGACTTCGGTTAATCCTCGTCTATTAAACGTTTGGTTATCGGTTGGTATGAATCTATGCGGCGATCTCTCAGGAACGGCCAGTGGCTCCGGTAGTAATCAGATTTATTTAAATCCAGCTCCATTACTATAACTTCTTCCTGGTCTGGCGTGGTTTGGTGCATTAAAGCGCCAAACGGATTGGCCACGAATGAGCCTCCCCAGAATTTTACACCTGCTTCTTCACCTACACGGTTTACGCTTACCACATATACGCCGTTTGCAACCGCGTGCGAACGCTGTATGGTTTGCCATGCGTTGTACTGCTCGGTGTTAGTAGCCTCATCCTGTGTAGTTGCCCAGCCTATAGCAGTAGGGTAAAACAATATTTCGGCACCCATTAAAGCGGTAATGCGGGCAGCCTCGGGGTACCATTGGTCCCAGCAAATAAGCACACCTATAGTAGCAAATTTGGTTTTGAAAACCTTGTAACCCAAATCGCCGGGGGTAAAGTAAAATTTCTCATAAAAACCTGGGTCATCGGGAATGTGCATTTTGCGGTATTTGCCCAGATATTTACCATCGGCATCTAAAACGGCGGTGGTGTTATGGTAAACGCCTTGTGCGCGTTTCTCAAATAGGGATGCAATAATTACCACACCCAGTTCGGCAGCAACGGCCGATAAAGCATCTGTTGATGGGCCGGGAATAGATTCTGCCAATGCAAAATTGTCGTAATCCTCTACATCACAAAAATAAAGCGATGTAAAAAGCTCTTGCAGGCAAACAATCTGCGCGCCTTTAGCGGCAGCTTCACGCACTTTAACAATAGCTTTCTCCAGGTTTTCCTGTTTGTTTGCAGTGCAGCTCATTTGCACCAGTCCTACTTGTACTTTACCCATAGCAATTAGAAAAATTTGCGCAAAAATACCTTTATTTTAGAGATTGAAGAACAGCGATAA
>JAQBNY010000186.1 GCA_028288315.1 Mucilaginibacter sp. | reverse complement strand
CGCAACATCGCGTATCTTACCTGTAATGGTTGTACTTTGAGCATACAATGCCGCCGGAAGCAAGGTTATTATTATTTGAAAGAAAAGTATTATTTTTCTCATAGCTGCTTAATTAATTGGTTAAATTTATTAGGAATTACCATCCGGGGTTTTGTTTCATATTTGGGTTCTTCAACACTTCGTCGTACGGTATAGGGTACAGGTACATTTTGGGAACAAAAAATTTAGGTGTTATAACGGTTACCGGATTATAGGTTAAGCTTGCGTTCTGCTTCACAATACTTACGCCCGTAAGCGGCTTGTTCATTATAGTTTCGGCAATCTTCCATCTACGTATATCCCAGTACCGGCTCTCCTCAAAAGCAAATTCTATACGTCTTTCGTTTTGTATAGTGGCGCGCATCTGATCTTTGCTCATACCTGCGGCCAAGCCATAAAGGCCATTGCTACCGGCAGTTATTCCGGCACGTTTACGTATGCTTATAACGGCATTATAAACCTCCAGGGTAGGACCGCCAACTTCATTTTGCGCTTCGGCGTAGGCTAAAACAATGTCTGCATACCGCTGCACCAACCAGTCGGAACTGTGTGCACTGTAAGTATTTGTATTTTCGAAGTTGCCCATAAACTTGCGCATGTAATACCCTGTTTGGGTTTGCTGCAACGCACTGTTAGGTTTGCTTTGGCCGCCTTCATAAGTTTGAACTTGCGTATTTAGCCACTGTGCACCATTATATATTATTGTAGCGGTAAAGCGTGGGTCGCGGTTATTATATGGGTTGCTGGAGTCATAATTTGATGCAATATCAGTTATAGCCAAACCGTTTAGCATTGGGAAAGAATTTACGAGCTCCTGCGTTGGGCTTGTTTGGCCCTTACCGCCGGCTGTTGTAAACCCTATCGGCCCGTTATTGGTCTCTATATTGTTATTATTACCCACCTGTCGCATAAACAGTATTTCCGGGTTGTTTTGGGTGATGAATACATCTTTAAAGTTTGGCAGTAATGAATAAGTACCCAGGTCCATTACATCTTTAGCGGCAGCAGCAGCAGTGGCCCATCTATCGGCACTAAAGTTGGTATAACCGGTTAGCGGGTTGTTGGCATCAATATTACCGCCATTAAACAGCGGGCTGGCGGCATATAATAATACCCTTGCCTTTAAGGCCATTGCGCTGCCTTTTGTTGGTCGGTGACTATCGGCATTGGGGTCGGCCACCGGGGCAACCAATAATGAATCTTTTATAGCGTCACATTCGCTGGTAATATACTTTATACATTCGTCAAACGAATTACGGGGCAGGGCAACATTATCAGATATTGCAAATACCTTATCGCCCAGTAAGGGTACACCTCCGTAGCGTTTTACCAATTCAAAGTAAAACATAGCCCTTAAATACCTGGCTTCGCTTTTCCAAACATATTTCATGGAATAACCATTGAATTTGGCCATTACCGGTACCACACCAATGTTGGTTACAAATTCATTTGCATCGCGTATGCCCGAATAATAGTACGCCCAAAGGTTTTCATCAGTTGGTAACGTATAGGAGTTATAGGCGCCTGTAGCTAATATGGTAGCTACATTTGTTGATGCCGAAGCCGATGAAATGGCATCGTCGCTGGCGGCGTCAAGGTAATCGCTACCCACCCTGTTATGGCCATTCTTTACCATACCATAAATGTTAAACAAGTACTGTTGGGCCTTAGTACCTAAAGAATCCTTGCTGTCGAAAACGTAATTGATAGTTACCTTATCCACCGGGAATTGCTCGTACTTTTTGCATCCGGCAATTGCCAATATTAATGCTGTAATTGCTATAATATTTTTATAATTTTTCATGATCTTATATTTTATATAGATGGCAAAAATTAAAGCTTGATGTTAATACCGGCGTTAAAAACCCTTTGAATTGGGTAAGCAATGCCATAAACCTCGGGGTCAATTCCTTTATAGCCATATAGTGTAACCAGGTTCTCTCCATTAGCAAAAATCCTTATGCCCGATAACCCTAGCTTTTTTGCCCAACCGGAAGGGGTATTGTAGCCGATCTCCGCATTCTTTAATCTTAAATAGTTACCATTACGCACATATAGTGTTGAGTTTGCTGTGTTGTTAGCATTACCTAGAGACAGGCGCGGCAAAGTAGCTGTGTTGGCGGTTTCGGGCGTCCATCTGCCGGTTAAAGCGTCGTAGCCCTGGCCTGCATAAGTTAAACCCAGAAAGCCTATGCCTTCGAACCCGTTAATGATTGGGTTATTGTACAATATTTGCCTGTTACCCACCCCTTGAAGTATAAAACTGAGGCTGAAACCTTTGTAGTTAAATCCTGATGAAAACCCATAATATATAAGGGGTTTGTTGTTGCCGATGTTAGAGATGTCAAACTGGTTGATAACGCCATCGTTATTAAGGTCTTTATATTTTACATCACCAGCCTGTGCGGTATAACCAGTTGTTGTAGCACTGCTTGCTGCATCCTTAGCGTCTTTAAAGAAACCTATTGCAGTATACCCATAAATAGCACCTGGTGAATTGCCGGTATGGCGCAACCATGGGTAGGGAGAAGGCTCTTCGTCGCTAAAAATAATCTTGGTTGATTGTATAGAGCCGTTACCGGTGAAAAAGTAATTGAAGTTACCAACGTTATTTTGGTAGGTAAGGCTTAGCTCGCCGCCCTGTACTAAATTAACACCCAGGTTTTCGGCAGAGTAGACAGTACCCAATAAAGCTATGCTGTTACCCCTTATTTGTAACAGGTCGCTGTACCTGTCGTGGTAATAGTCAGCAGTGATCTTGAAATGGTTGTTTGCAAAGGCAATGTCGGTACCTACGTCAATCTTGTCGGCTTTTTCCCAGCTGATAAACGGATTGGCCAGTGTATTTTGGCTATATCCCTGTACATCGCCGCGGCTGGTACCGGTAGAGTAAACAAATCCATTTGATGCGCTGTAGGTTTGTAAAAAGTTATAATAACCGAAATTATCAATATTGGCATTACCGGTGCGGGCGTAAGTAGCGCGCCATTTCCATGAGTTGATACCACTAAAGTTATCTTTAATAAAATCTTCTTTACCCATTTGCCAGCCCAAGCCACCTGCATAGAACCAGCCATTTTGGTTATGCGGAGGATACCTGTTGTAACCACTGTAGTTAACTGCGGCTTCTACAAAGTATTTATCATCGTAATTGTAACCCGCTTTTAAAGCACGGTTGGTAGTTACAGCAGTTAAATCAAAATTTAAGTTAGCAGACCGGGTATCATAAAACAGCATGCCGGTAATGTTATGCTTACCAAATTGCCTGTCGTAATTTAAAGCACCCTGCGCGTAAAAATACCTGGCGCTTGATACACTGCTAAATGCATTAGTTTGTGCAACCGGCGTTCCGATAGCCGAGTAAGTGCTATCCGCCTTTATAAGATATGCGTTGTTTTGCAGCCCCCTGTTTAGTAGGCTTTGCGACGAAAATGCCAAATTGCTTTTTCCTGTTACAGATAAACCAGTCGTTATGCTGCTCATATCGTATTTAAGATCGAGGTTGGCCAGCACATCATTACTACTGGTACGCTGATAGCCAGAAAACTCGGTTTGCGCTAATAAGTTATTGGTAAAATTCGTAGTACCGGCAAAGGAGCCATTTATATTATAAATAGGATATGCGTTATTAGGCGTTGTAAATAATGTGCTTAAAATATTGTTATATCCTGGCCCAGGTTGTGTGGCTTGCTGTATGCGGCCGAACAGTTGCAGGTCAACGTTAAATTTTTTAGTTACGTTAACCGAGAGATCGGAGTTAATAATATAGCGGTTAAGATCATTATTGGTGTTATACGGTACCGAAGCATCTGTTTTAAACATGCCGGCCTGATCTAAATAGTTTAACGATACGCTGTAACGGGCAATATTAGATCCACCGTTCACATTCAACTTATAACTTGTCATGGGAGAATTATTGCGCAGGATGGTTTTAAACCAATTCACATCCGGATGGCCGTTAGGGTCGGTGTGGTTGCGGTAAGCATTAAAATCTGCAGCGCTGTAAATTGGTGGCTTACCATCGTTCTGTAAAGCCTCATTATACAGATAAGCATACTGATAGGATGACAGCGGTGTTGGCAAACCAAGCGATTGCT
>JAQBNY010000347.1 GCA_028288315.1 Mucilaginibacter sp. | reverse complement strand
GAACTTAACATCTGGTATTAATTAAAGTTACAAATATATACAATTACAACGCTATAAAGTTCTACTAATTGTCTGCCAGCCAAAGCTTAGGATTTACAACAGTTTTACCTTGATATAACGCAAATATTACCTCGGCCTCACCACTTGATGGATCAGTAGCTACTGTACCAATACCTTGCTTAGTAGTCACTTTTTGCCCTTTAGCTACATTAACCGCTTTTAGATTTGAGTAAGCTGTAAAATACTCACCATGTTTTATAATCACAAGATAGGTACCGCTTACATCCATAACCTTTACCACTTCGCCCTCAAAAACAGCCCGTACTGATGCGCCTGTAGACGTTCTTATTTCATAGCCAGGGTTATCATTACGAATACCCTCGCTATCAGTATAAGTACCAAAACCATGCACTAACTGGCCGTTTGCAACCGGCCATGGTAAACGGCCGCGGTTACCTAAAAAGTCGTTAGATAGCTTAGCCGCCTCTGGCGTTGCGTTTAGCACCTCACTATTTGATGATGTTTTGGTTATCGCTTTTTTGGTTGGAGCAACTACCTCACGGTTCTCTGCCTTGGCTTTTGCTGCCGCCGCTTTTGCTGCCGCCGCCGCCTTTGCTTCGGCCTCGCGCCGTGCATCTTCTATTTCTTTACGGATAGCGTTACTAATTTCCCTTGTAGTTTTAGCTATCTTCTTTTGTATGTCCCTTTGCTGCTGTTTTAGCTCGCCCTGGTGTTTTGAAAGATCAGTAATAACTTTTACCTGGTTATTTTTTTCCTTGCCAAGTGTTTCTTTTTCTTTTTCCTGCTCGGTAAGTAAATTGCTTTTTTGCTTTTTATCCTTATCCAACTCAACTATTTTAATATTCAGGTCCTTTTGTGTGCCCTGTATATAACCCGCCTGGCGCTCACGATAAGTACCAAATTGCTGCAGATATTTTAACCGCCTGTAAGCCTGGTTAAAATCTTTTGCAGCAAAAATGAACATCAGCTTATTATAAGCACTTTGGTTACGGTAGGCAAAAAGCACCATACCTGCATATTCTTTTTTAAGTTGATCTAACTGACTTTGTAAACTACGTACGGTATTATTGCTCTGAGAGATTTGATTATCAAGATTTCTTACCTCTGAGTTGATATTTAAGATTTTTTCTTCGCGCAAGTTAATTTGCGCCTTTAATATATTTAACTGTTTTAATGAAACTTTTTTGCTGCTCGCAGTTTCCTGATACTCCTGATTAAGTTGTTCCAGCTCATTTGTTAGTTTGTCACGTCTGCGTTTTAACTCCGCACTGCTTTGCGCAAGCACACTGGTAGCTGCAAATACAAAGATAAAAAGTAAGGCCGTTCTAAAAAATTTCATTCACCAAAAATATAATTTTTTAATTAGCAGCCTCGTAACTTTTTGGTATACTGAACGGATATTCAAGCGGAAGGTCAAATTCTGCCTTCATATACCGCAAATTTGCCTGTATTTTATTGTTACCTGCGGTAGATAATATATCAACCTGTGATGGAATTATCCGGTTATTGGCCTGGATAAATACATTGTTGGCAACTTGTAACGTTTGATGTGCGGCTATATTTGATAAATTTGTTTGGGTAACTTTTAAATCGGCTCCCAACAGCAGTTTATAAATTAAGCCTTGTAAATTACCTGTTATAGCAGTGCTATTACCCTCTGGCAAAAGGGTTGCGCTCTCATTAAGCAATTCGCCAATGGCATTACCTACTAATAAGGATTGTATTGTTTGAAAATTTACCTGCTTGCTTGCATAACCATATATATAGCTAAAGGGTTTTTTAAGGTAAACGCTTTGCAAGCGGTTTATAACTATTAAACTATCTGGCGTTATTTGCGCCCGTGCAATCTCAATACCGGCAATAGCGGTTATAGATATCCAGATCTTTTGATCGCGGTTAATCCGGATGTTTAAAGTAACATCATTATCGTTACCGTTTACATCCAATTTGGCTTTGGCTTTGCCAGAAAAGGTATTAAAAGTTACCTGTTTTGACCGTATGGCTGCCAGCTTACTGCTTATATCACTTACTTTAACAGCAGCGGCACTATCAGCAGCGGGGCGCTTTACTACCACCAGCTTTTTTGATGAACAGCCTGCTGCTATTATGAGCAGACAAACCAAGGTTATTTTATTCAATATATTTTTTTTCATTTATTTTTCGTTCTAAAACCGGCGAAGCGGCACCTTGTGCTTTTGCTTTTATCCATTGCTGAACGGCTGCATCCACATTCCCCAGTAAATACATAATATCGCCATAATGCTCTGTTTTTACTGAGCTGGCGGTTTTATCATGTATGAGCGATTTTTCTATCCATAGTTTAGCCGCGGTATAGTTTTTTTGCTTAAACAATATCCAGGCATAAGTATCCTCAAACGATGCAGTGTTAATTTGCAGCTCGTTGCTATGTTTTGACATTTGCGCCGCCTTTACCAGTTGCTCATTCCTTAACGACAAATAATAAGCGTAATTGTTGAGTGTAAATGCATTATCGGGATTATAAGTCAACGCCTTATCATAAGACGCATCAGAATTTTTATTATCGCTGATGGCATGATAGCAATCGCCAAGGGCTGAGTAAGCCTGAGATAACAAGTCTTTATCTTGTGCCTCTAATGATGTTACATTTTTAAAATAGCTTACCGCTTTATTAAAATCCTTTTTTTGCTGCCATGCAATACCTACCAGATAGTTCATCCATGCCTGGTTGGGGAAATATGACAGTGCATTCTCGCCATCTTTAATAGCACCGTCATAATCACTCTCGCCAAGCTCTATCCTTACCAGTTGTTCATGTACAATATAAGCCTGGCTGTTTAATTCTATTGATTTTTTGTAGGCCTCTTTAGCCTCATTAAACTTTTCGTTCTGTAAAAGCATATCGCCATATATGGCAAAGGCCTTGTTACTGGTTGGATGCGTGGTGGTTATTATTTTGCTTAGTGCCAGTGCACTTGCCTTTGCATTAACCTCCGGAAACTTGGGTATATAACCCAATATTATTCTTATTTTTTGTTCAACATCAACATCGGGGATTGCAAAAGCAATTTCCAGTTCATGAAAGCTTGCTTCGTAATTCTTCTTATCTCGGTAAATATCAGCCAGGGCTAAATGAAGCGTTCCATTATCCGGAGCTAATTTTTTAGCTTTCTCCAATATAGCAGTAGCCTTGTCATTTAAGTTATTGGAATTATATACCTCGGCCAGCATTAAATAATACTTAAGCTGAGTAGGATCGGTTGCTATGGCCTTTTCTAAAGCGGCGGCGGCGGCTTTAATATTGCCTTGTTTCAGAAATATTTTTTGACGACTGGCCAGCAAATCATCATTTGGACCAGCCAGTTCTTCTACCTTATCATATAACTTTAAAGCCTCCTCATACTTTTTCTGAATGGTAAACGCGTTTGCTTTATCGTAATAATAATCGGGCTTGTTGGGGTTTATCCTTATCAGCTCGTTAAAAACGTTCTCCAGTTTGTCTATATCGTTTGATTTTTCGTAGCTATCGGCCAAAGCTATCCAATACCATTCGTTATTGGGGTTAACCGTTACGGCACGCTCTAACAGCGTACGGGATGCTTTTTGATTATTTTGTATTTTCTCCAGGTTAGCCAGCTCAAACATGGAGGCATCATTAGTAGGGTCTATCTGCAAAACGCGGTTAAAAAAACTTGCTGCCGATTTATAATTTTCGGCCGTTTTTTCGCGCAGGGCCGAAAAAAACAATTGCTTTACCAGCCCACTATCAGCATTTGTAAGCGGTTTACCTGCAATTATTATTGCAGCATTATCCTTACCGGGCTTGTTTTGCGCAAAGCCGGCAACCGATATTCCTAAACCTAAAATTGTTAATGCTGTTAGTTTCATGCAACCTCCTATCCTACCCCTGTATGTCCATAACCACCCACACCGCGGGTTGTTTCATTTAGTGTATCTACTTCCTGCCATTGTACCTGCTCATGCCTGGCCACAACCATTTGGGCTATCCTATCGCCAGTATTTATCTCAAAACTTTCTGTAGATAAGTTTACCAGCAGCACTTTTATCTCGCCTCGGTAATCTGCATCAATAGTGCCGGGAGAGTTTACAATGCTTATACCGTGCTTGTAAGCCAATCCGCTGCGTGGCCTTATCTGCGCTTCATAACCTTCAGGCAATTCAATATACAGGCCGGTTGGTATTAGCTTACGCTCAAGTGGCTTAAGCATTACTGGTGCTTCCAAATCGGCGCGCATGTCCATACCTGCGGCATGCAAGGTTTCATAAGCCGGCAGGGTGTTTTTTGATCGGTTTATAACTTTTATGTTCATTTGCTAAATATAGCTTTTAGTTCTTTTCTCTCCATAAATAAAGCTGCGCCTGCAAATAAAATCAGCAAGGCATTGCCAATAAAGATATTCCGTTTAAATACACTGAACGATAAATAAACGAGTATTACTGAAGTAATAATATAAGCAAGATTCTTTTTTAAATTATAAGGTATAGGATAATTTTTTTGCCCCCATATGTATGACATGACCATCATGCTGGCATACGCAACCAATGAAATCCATGCTGATGCCATATAGCTGTATTGGGGAATAAAAATATAGTTTAATACAATAGTTAAAACCGCGCCTATTCCTGATATATATAACCCGTATTTTGTTTGATCGGACAGTTTATACCATATTGACAGGTTCATGTAAATACCTAAGCTTAAATAGCCAAACAATAATGGCGGTACTACGCCTATTCCCGCCCAATATGCATTTTTGGCCGTATGCTTACCCACTATTAAATGAGCCAGGATATCTATATTAGCTATTAATGCAACACAAATTATAGCTACCGCAATTACAAAATAATTCATGATGCGGGCATAGGTATCGCCCGAGTTTTTGTTCTTAGCATGACTAAAAAAGAAAGGCTCGGCCCCTAAACGAAATGCCTGTACAAATATACTTAGGAATAGGGCTATCTTGGCACACATGCCATATACACCCACTTCGTGATCATTAATGTTTGCAGGCAGCATTTGTTTTAGCATAGCCTTATCAATAGACTCATTAATAATGAATGATATATTTGCCACAAGCACCGGCCAGCTATAAACAAACATTTCTTTAAACATAGCACCATTAAACTTTAAGCGTAGCTTTAATATCTCTGGCAGCAGTAAAAATATTGTTAAAATACTGGCAATAGTATTAGATAAAAAAACATATCCAACCCATTTTGGCCTGTACCAGCTTGCAAACCATTGTTCGCCGGGTAAGTGATGCTTTATTATATAAGGTATAACAAACAAAGTAAAAACGTTAAGAACAAGAACCAATAAAATATTCAAGCACTTGATCATCCCGTAACGGATAGGACGCCCATCGGCACGTATCTTTGCAAATGGAATCACACAAAAAGCATCGCTTATTAATATAAAAAGAAAACATTTTACATAAAAAGAGTAATCTGCATGATCTTTAACCTGGCCTGCCTGTAAGAAATTAATGATATCATCTAAAAATAGCAGCGAGAACAACAAGAATACTACGGAAATAGCGATAACCGCACCAAAGGCATTATTATAAACCAGTTGTTTGTTATCTGACCGTTTATTCAGATATCTAAAAAAAGTGGTTTCCATGCCGAATGCCAGTATAGCATTTACAATTGATGCATAGCCATACATAGCGGTGAATATTCCATTACCGCCTACGGGTAATACACGAGCATAAAATGGTGTAAGAGCAAAAGCGATCATCCTGGAAACCATGGTACTTAAACCATAAATAGCAGTTTGCCCGGCAAATTTTTTAGCGGTTGACAATTAAGGAAGACTTATGTTGATTTATAAACTCTTTTTTACAACCTCAAAATTACGATAGTTTTTTAATTCGC
>JAQBNY010000343.1 GCA_028288315.1 Mucilaginibacter sp. | reverse complement strand
GCAATTGCTCTACGTTCAACTATTTCTCAGCAGATTTTTTAAAGATGGTTTTCCCTTTTAATACCATTTTCATCCGCTGACGTTTTAAAGATATATGTGTAATAGCCGTTTCATTTTCATCAAAGTGTTGTTTGTAGCTCGATATAATGTCCCCATAGGAT
Organism: Mucilaginibacter sp.; assembly: GCA_028288315.1. Lineage (GTDB taxonomy): Bacteria > Bacteroidota > Bacteroidia > Sphingobacteriales > Sphingobacteriaceae > Mucilaginibacter. The sequence continues at coordinate 2,989 of JAQBNY010000343.1, read as the reverse complement.
AATACACCCACTACTATATTGTTGGCTAAAACCGGCAATATTTCAACATTTTGTTGTGCCATTAATTCAACAGCACTTCGCAGAGTGTCGCTTGCTTTTACGTTACCTTTATTCTTTTTTAATATTCTATCAACCGTTAAACCACCGTCATACTTTGCCGAGTATATATCTGAGAGTTTTACGGTGCCCTGAAATTCTGATCTATCATTAACAACAACGAGGCAGCTTTCTTCAACAGGGTTGATGGATAACCATTCTTTTACTTCCTGGATACTCATGCTATCACTTAACTTAGTGTTTTCTTTAGTCATTACTTGAGCTACATTGATTTTTTGAAGGACATCTGGCTCATAAGAATCAGGTGTAACAACTCCCCGCCGTGCTATCTTTTCAGTCATGATTGTATTTTCCATCAGGAAAAATGAAACAATGTAGGATGCTGTACAAGCGCCTAATAACGGCAGCAAGGCATGTGATTGCATGGTGGCTTCCAAAGCAAAAATAATACTTGTCAAATAAGCCCTTGATGCACCTGCGAACATCGCTGACATGCCAATTAACGCCCCCATCGGTATACTGATGCCGATATCAGGAAACAAACGCAATAAAACTGTGCTGATAATTGCACCCGCAGCGCCGCCAATAGTTAATAACGGAGCCAGCGTACCGCCTGATGTTCCGCTGCCCAAAGCGATGGCCCATGAGAGGAACTTAAATAAACATAAACTTAAAATTAGGGCTAAGGGCACTTTTCCCGAAAGCAAACTGGTTATGTTATCGTATCCAACGCCCAAAGTGTGCGGATAAAAGTATCCAATTAGCCCGACTGCTAAACCGCCTAATGCCGGCCACCACATCCAATGAACAGGTATTTTTTCAAACCAGTCCTCTATCACATAAACCGCCTTTGTCAATAGTAAAGAAAAAAAACCAATGAGTACACCAATAAAGCTGTAAACCGCCAAGCCCACATTAGAAGGTGTTTTCAGATTCTGCATCGGAAACACCGGCCCTGCTTCAAAAAGTAAATGATGACCTGCCGCACCGGTAATGCAAGCCAAGGCAACGGGCAAAATAGCTTTAGGAGAAAATTCAAATAGGAGCAACTCTATAGCCAGAAAAACAGCAGCGATAGGTGTACCGAATATAGCAGACATACCTGCCGTAGCACCTGCCGCCAATATAACTTTACGTTCGTTTGAAGTGATTTTTAATAGTTGCCCCAACGTTGAACCAAGCGCTCCGCCAGTAGCAATAATTGGACCTTCTGCACCAAAAGGCCCGCCTGTGCCGATTGCAATAGCCGATGATATTGGTTTTAAAAAAGTAATTGAAGGCTTAATTTTGCTTTGGTTAACTAAAATTTGTTCCATTGCTTCAGGAATACCATGCCCTCTTATAGCTTTTGAGCCGTATAACGCCATTAAACCCACCAAAATACCGCCAATAGCTGGTATAATAATTACCCACATACCCAGGTGATTGCCAGCCGGACTATGAAAGTTTAAATCTAATGATCCGTAAAAGGAAATATTGGTAACAAGATTGATAAGCAGCACCAGGAATTTTGCAATAAGGCTTATAGCAGCCGACACTAATACTGCGTAGATAGATATTTTTATTAAACGGCCTTTCTTGTATACAACAGTTTTTGGATTATCTGTTTCCTTCTCCATGGCATTTAGCAAGGGAGAGATCGGGATACTATTTGAATGTTTGTTATTTATCATGAATGAGAGAAAATATTAATATTGTACAAGCAATAGTTTTTATGTAATTTTAATCAAAATTAAACGTTTTATATTGTAAATGCAATAGTTATGCCAATAAGCAAACTAAATGCTTTTAAATAAACCATGATTGTATTAAGCAAAATTGAGGGATGGGGCAACCGACATCATCCTGCAATTTTTGATATTGCAAGGATCATCCTTGGGCTATTTTTATTGTTGAAAGGTTATGCGTTTTTACAAAACTTACCCTATTTAGAACGGATGCTGTCCGATCAGAAATTGAGCAATTTATCCCCTGGAGCTATTGGTTTTATCATGTTTTACGTAATATTTGTTCACATGACCGGAGGAACACTAATTATGCTGGGCATATCAACACGAATAGCCTCTATACTGCAATTGCCCATTATAATTGCTGCCATATTTGTAATAAACATCTTTAAGTCCCCGCTAAGTACCGAATTGTGGTATTCCATTGCGTGCGGGATACTTTTGTTGTTATTTGTTATGATAGGGTCGGGCCCTTTTTCACTTGATAACTATTTGAACAAATCAAAAATGAGCAAATAATGCATAGTTAAGACACTCGCAATTGCTTCAAAAATATTTTGCAACTTCGTATAAATGAAAGAAACAAAAAATGCGTGCGATTTAACTAATTGTTACCTGTGTACGCATTGCACTAAAGATTGGATCCCGGCAATTGCAGCGCATAAAAAGAATTTTCTGATTAGGAAAGGCCAGAGAATTTTTAATGAAGGCGATGCAGTTACCGGAATATATTTTATTTACTCAGGTAAAGTAAAAATACACAAACGATGGGACGATGATAAAGAGATCATCATCCGGTTTGCAAAAACAGGAGATGTACTTGGCCATTTAGGTTTAGGAAATGAGCCAATTTACCCGGTATCAACTACAGCTATTGAACCTACAATAGTTTGTTTCATTGATTTGTCTTTTTTTGAATCTTCATTACATGTAAACCCGAAACTTACCTATTCGTTGATGAAATTCTTTGCTAATGAACTTCAGGAATCTGAAAAAAGAATGCGCAACCTGGTTCACATGCCGGTAAAAGAACGTATCGCATTGGCATTACTTACTTTAAAAAAGCAGTTTGGAGTAACTGAAACAGGCGCTTTGAATATTGAGTTAACCCGGCAAGACTTGTCTTCTTTTGCCGCTGTTTCTTATGAAACCTTATTTAAGGTTACTAACGATTTTATTCAAAATAATTGGATAGAGCTAAGCGG
>JAQBNY010000237.1 GCA_028288315.1 Mucilaginibacter sp. | reverse complement strand
CTCGGTCAACCTTTTCAGCGGGCCTTCTTTGCCGTGGTTGGCTTGCATAAAGCCACCCTCTACACCACGGGCCAAATGGTCTTTTGATACCACTACTATCCAATATTTTGTTGGCATTTTTTAATCGTCGCTTATTTATCTGGGTACAAAAATATAGCCACAAAACAAGCAGGTAAATTGACAACAGTATGTCAGCAGAGAAAAAATAATTATTGCAAAAACAACCAAATATCTATCAAAAAAGCATCATCACTAAAAGTTATATTGATATATAAATAACTTTTAATCAAAATAATACAGATATTAATTAAACAATAAGATAACGTTTAAATTACCTTATCATATTTAGAGTTCCGTTGCACAATTGCTTCGCCCAACTTCCCTATCATGTCCTTTAAATGTTGCGGACTTACTATCTCTGCCTTATCGCCAAACATCATAAACCAGCGGGCAAAACCCTCAACAGACATGGCAAGAAAGGTCATTTCGGTATAATCTTTTAACTCTCGTTCAGATACAAAACCATGGTAATATTTTTGCTCGTTGAGGTAGCGGGCCATATCGGTTTCAACTTTAATCACGATGGTTTCCAGTTTCTTTTCGTGGGCGGTTTGGGCAATGTATGCTTTTAGTGTGGGGTGCTTACCGGAAAAGGTTTGATCGGTTTCGGTAAGTGAATCTATACGGTCGCACCTAAAATCACGGTAGTCGGTCCGCATATGGCAATAGGCTATCAGGTGCCAGTAACTGTCCAAATAAAATATGCCTACCGGCTCAACATTCCTTTTGGTTTGTTCTTGAGTATAACCGGCTTTATATTCCATGCAAAGCACCTTTTTATGGGCAATAGCATTTAGTATAGTTTGTATATGATCGTTATTGTTTATACGGCGCTGTGTGCGGCTCTTCAACACCTCTATGCTGTTGTCCATATTCTCCAGCATATCTTTCTCGGCTGTTTTGAGTATGGCTCGTATTTTATACATGGCCGATTTATGCTGTGCCGTGGTTGATTCATCCGTCATCTTCTCCATAAACTTTTCGGCAGTTAAGAAGGCGATGGCCTCTTCGCGTGTAAACATAATGGGAGGCAATCTATATCCGTCCATAATGGAATAACCCACCCCGGCTTCGCCTATTATGGGTATGCCGGCTTCTTCAAGCGTTTTTACATCCCGGTAAACAGTACGCAGGCTAATGTTGAACCTATCGGCAATATCGCAAGCTTTTACTATCCGGCGCGATTGCAGCTGTATTAAAATGGCAGATATACGATCAATGCGGTTCATACCTCAAATTAAACAAAAAACAATTTACCTTAGCATACATTTTGAATATAAACTATGGCAACAGAACCCGGAGATAAGATAATAACCTACGCAAGCTATTACGACCCTATGCTGGCTCATCTTATCCGCACTAAGCTGGAGGATAATGATATTCCCTGTTTTGTTGCCGACGAAAATTTCTTAACCGCTAACCCTATATACAACCAGGCAGCAGGCGGTATAAAACTAAAAATATTTGAGCGCGATCTGGAAAGATGTAAGGAGATACTTGCAGAAGATGATGCCCTGATAGAACAAGCTAACGCGGAGGACTTAAGTAGCGATGCTGTTATTTGCCCCTATTGCGGATCAACAGATGTACGATACGGCTCGGCAACCGAAAAAAAGATAAATTGGGTAGCTGCTGTATTATCAATGTGCTTAGCTATTTTTCCGTTTTTTGCCAATAAAGCCTGGCATTGCTTTAACTGCGGGAAGGATTTTGAATAAGAGCCTCCCCCCAGCCCTCTCCTTTGGAGAGGGAGCAGAAATAAGCTTAAGTCTTAAAGTTCTCTCCAGAGGATTTAGGTGAGGGCCGAGGCCTCATGTATCAACAGAAGATACATTAATACTTAAATATTACTCAATCAACATTATATTAGCCACATGTTTAATCGTCGTAAATTTCTTAGAATATCAGCCGTAAGTGCATCTATTACAGCATTATCTAAATACAGCACTGTAAAAGCTGCCGATTTAATTGCCCCCGGTAATCTGCCTATTGTTATATCTACCTGGGATTTTGGCATAGCAGCCAATAAAGAAGCGTGGAAAACCCTTGCCAGCGGAGGTCGTGCTTTAGACGCTGTAGAGGCAGGTGTTAAAATCCCTGAAGCCGACATGAATAACCATACTGTTGGCCGTGCAGGTTACCCTGACCGCGACGGGCATGTTACGCTGGATGCCTGCATTATGGATGAGTTTGGCAATTGCGGTTCGGTTGCTGCTATGGAGAACATTGCCCACCCTATTACCGTGGCCCGCCTGGTAATGGAAAAGACTCCGCATGTTATGCTGGTTGGCGACGGTGCTACGCAATTTGCAGTTGAGCAGGGTATTAAAAAAGAAAAATTATTAACACCTGAATCTGAAGAGGCCTGGAAAAAATGGTTGGTAAAGGCTGAATATTCCCCTAAAATAAATATTGAGAATGAGCAGCGCCGCCCCGGCAGTAAATACAACCATGATACAATTGGCATGCTCGCTATTGATGTGAAAGGTAACATTAGCGGTGCTTGTACTACCAGTGGCATGGCATTTAAGCTGCATGGACGTGTAGGCGATAGCCCAATAATTGGTGCGGGTTTGTATGTAGATAATGAAGTTGGCGGTGCAACATCAACCGGTGTAGGGGAAGAAGTAATACGCAACGTAGGCAGCTTTTTAGTGGTAGAGCTTATGCGCCAGGGATACTCGCCGGAAGATGCCTGTAAGGAAGCTGTTAACCGTATAATTAAAAAGAAACCCGTTGCTGCTAAAAATTTACAAGTAGGCTTTTTAGCTATTAACAAAAAAGGCGAATATGGCGCTTATGCCATACAGGAAGGTTTTAGTTTTGCGGTATGTGATTCTAAAAAACAGGACCTGCTTATACCCGGAAAAAGCTTTTATAAAGAAAGTAAGTAGTATATAGTTTGCAAATTCTTAAATTAGGGGACAATATATACACAGGTGTATATATTGTCCCCTAAGACTTCTAACGCCTCCTAAACATGAACAATGAACTCTCAACTATAGTCCAGCTGGAAGTTTGCGCTAATTCAGTAACGTCTGCCATTGCCGCGCAAGACGGTGGTGCATTGCGGGTTGAACTTTGCGAAAACCTATCCGAAGGTGGAACTACTCCTTCATACGGCCAGTTGCTACTGGCACGCAAAAACCTGCATATAAAACTTTTCGTATTAATAAGGCCCCGCCGGGGCGATTTCCTTTATACCGATCTTGAATTTGAGGTAATGCAAGCTGATATAAGAAGCTGTATTGAAATAGGTTGTGATGGTATTGTTATAGGCATTCTTAATGCCGATGGCACTGTTGATAAGCCGCGCTGCACCGAACTGGTACGCATGGCCAAGCAATGGGGCTTAGGTGTCACCTTTCATCGTGCATTTGATATGTGTGTTGACCAGTATCAGGCGCTTGAAGATATTATTGAGATAGGATGTGATCGGATCCTTACCTCGGGCGGAAAACCCACTGCCATAGAAGGCGCCAACGTTTTAACACACCTGGTTGAAAAAGCCGCCGGTAGAATATCAATAATGCCCGGCAGTGGTATCACAGAAAACAATGTTGCCGACCTGATACACTTTACCGGGGTAACTGAAATACACTCATCAGCACGGATAAGTAACCCCGGCAAAATGCAATATAAAAAAGACAATCTCTTAATGAGCGACAACTTTACTGATGAGTACGGCGTTGATGTTACAAGTGCCGACAGAGTAAGAGCAATATTGAAAGCCGCCAACGGAAAAAATTTAAAATAAACTTACCGGCAATACCAATTCTATCCTGTTTCTTCCGCTACCGCCAAAATAATCAGGATCTAACAGGTAGCTGTAACGCACACCAAATGAAACCGACCCCTGGTTAAAGAGCTTGGTATCAAAAAACACTGCTGCCCCCGTCGACCGGAAATTTGCATTAAACGGATTACCATTAAGCGTAAACTGCGAACTTGTAGCATGGGTATGATCATAGAAAAGGTATCCGCGTAAGCGCAACAAATACACCAGATTGGCAATACCCGCGTCCGGGTAAACAATAGGGAAATGATAACTCACACCCACCTTGTTCATGTTATCTAAATTTTGAACACCGTATCCTTTTGAAAATGGAAAATCGTTTGAAAATCCGATAGCGTTATTTTGTCCTTTTTGCTGATGTGCGGCGCTGATAACCAAACTATGGTTAATGGATAAACCGGGAAAATAAAATGATCCCGAAATTAAAAATTGACTGGCACTTATACTTGATATAGCTGTTTTATAGTTTATGCTGATACTTTGAGCAAAGCGCGGATTTATGTTTTGTTTAGCCTGTTGTATTTGATTACTGAAATATATAAAATTATTAAGGTACGTGTATTGCCTGTCGGCAAACATGGCTCTGTAGGGTTGCTGAAAGGTATTGCGGCTGTAATAAATATCACTGCCTGCTGTTACCGATGTAGAGTGTTTACCCACCGTGAGGTTTAAAGGCACCTGCAAGCCGGCATGCAGATCAGTCTCGTTAAAATAAATATTGTTGCCTTTATAAAACGCGCGCCTGTCAAATGTATAGCCACCACCTGCAGTAATATAAGGGAACAATCCGCCGAATGTGGCATCATAACCCACTCGTTTATATCCTTCATCACGATTGTATCTAAGGGAAAGCTGCGATTGAAAAGTGTTCAGCACATTCTCTCCTACTAATGCCAGCGAATAGTTAGGGTCGTTAATGGTGGGGAAAAGACTATGAAAATTTAAAAAATTATATGCTTTGCTATAGTTGGTAACAGCAAGCGGAGGGCTGGTAACTGATGCCAAAAGATTAGCGGATGAGTCTTTATCTAATGTATTAATACCGAATTCAGACAATGCCGGTAAGCTATCCAACTTCACAGGAGAAAGCGCATCTAAATTATCCTCCTTAATTTTAAAGCCAAAAGCTGTAAGCCCAACCCATGCTATTTTATTATTGTAAATAGCAGGCTGATAAGCTCCTATAAGCTCACT
>JAQBNY010000317.1 GCA_028288315.1 Mucilaginibacter sp. | reverse complement strand
GTGTCGTTATCACAGTCAATATGCATAGTTTTTACATGCAGATAGTTGTTGCTGGTTTCTCCTTTTGTCCACAAGCGGTTTTTTGAGCGGGAAAAGAAGGTGACAATATTTTCCTTAACGGTTTTATTATAGGCTTCCTGGTTCATATAACCCAGCATCAGTACCTCAAGCGTTTGCTCATCCTGTATAATAACCGGCACTAAACCGTCTGTTTTGTTAAAGTCGATGTTCATATTTATAACTTTTAAATCCCCTCTTGAAAGGGGGGTGAAGGGTTGTGTGTTGGCAGGGTGTGTCAGTCGCAAAGATACACACTCCTAGCCCCTCTCAAGAGGGGAACCAAAGGCTTTAAACCCTTATCTCAATATTATTTTGTCTCAAAACCTTTTTCAGATCTGGTATCAGTATCTCACCATAGTGAAATACTGATGCTGCTAATGCGGCATCAACATTCGTTTGCTTAAATACATCAACAAAGTGTTGAACGGAACCTGCACCGCCCGAAGCAATAACAGGGATATTAACGGAATCATTAACCAGTTTAAGCAGCCCATTATCAAAACCTGCTTTTGTACCGTCATGATCCATGGAAGTTAGCAGTATTTCACCTGCTCCCCGGTTTTCGGCCTCTAATATCCAATTTAAAGTTTCTTTTTCTGTTGACAGGCGGCCGCCGTTAAGGTGCACAATATTTTTATCGCCAATTACTCTTGTATCAACCGCTATCACTACAAACTGCACACCAAAAGCCTTAGCCAGTTGGTCAATTAAAGCAGGGTTACGTACCGCGGCCGAGTTAATGGATATTTTATCGGCGCCGGCATTTAGCAAGGCATCCGCATCGGCTATTTCATTAATACCCCCTCCAATGGTGAAAGGGATATTAATTTGCCTTGCTACTGATTTTACTAACTCCACCATAGTTTTACGACGCTCAACGGTTGCGGTGATATCCAGGAAAACCAGTTCATCAGCACCTTGCTGTGAATAGTTCCAGGCCAGTTCAACCGGGTCGCCGGCATCGCGAAGGTCAACAAAGTTTACACCTTTTACAGTGCGGCCGTCTTTAACATCAAGGCAAGGTATTATTCTTTTAGCTAGCATGGGTATATGAAACTGATAATAAAGGCGTCATTGCGAGGTATGAAGCAATCTTCGATAGAAAGCGTTTAAGCATCGCAATGACGGGGTGGCTATGAGCCTTGCAGGCTTGGGTTAAATAGACATTAAACTTTCTAAATTCCAGTTTTTAATTTCCTCAATAGTGATGTGATTTTCATAAATAGCTTTCCCAACTACGCATGATTCCACTTTTATTTTACTTAACTGTTCAATATCAGCCATTGAACTTACACCGCCTGATGCGATCAATTTAATAAATGGCGAATGGTCAAGCAGTTTTTCATACAAATCAACAGCTGCACCACCTAACTTACCATCTTTGTTAATATCAGTACAAAGGAAACGGTAGAAGCCTAGTGCCAGGCACTTATCCACGTAATCCATCAGCTTAATTGGCGAGCTTTCCATCCAGCCCGAATATTTTATTACCTCATCAAGCACATCAATGGCAATAACTACCTGGTCGCTGCATTTATCCCTGCCACAGACCGCTTTGCTCAGATCTTCTAAAAATGTTGGGTTGGTTATGGCTTGTGTGCCAACAATTACACGATGAATGCCGGCATCTATCAGTTCTTTTACCTTCTCAATGCTGCGAATACCGCCACCATATTGCACCTGCATGTCTGTTTTACGGATCACATCAAACAAATATTGCTGGTTGCTAAAGTCGTTTTTAGCACCGTTAAGGTCTATTATATGAATGAAATTGGTGCCGTTGGATTGATACCTTTCAATCATTTCTTCCAGTGTAACATCATATTCTGTTACCTGCTGATAATCGCCTTCGCGCAACCGCACAACCTTTTTATTTAAAATATCAATGGCAGGGATAATATACATGATTTATATTTTTGAGAAATTTTTTAATAATGTTTCGCCGTGCACGCCAGATTTTTCCGGGTGAAATTGTACCCCGTAAAAATTGTCATGCCAAATTGATGCCGAAAATTTATTTATGTAACTTGTTGACGATAAAGTGTATAGTTGGTGATACTCAATAAAGTATGAATGTACAAAGTAAAAATGTGATCCGGCAGGAATATTTTTAAAAAGTGGATTTTCTTTTTCGGCAAATACCTGGTTCCAGCCTGTATGTGGCACCTTAAAATTACCGCTGTTAGGGAATTTAAGCGTTTTTACCGGGAAAATATTAAGCAGATTGGAAGCACCCTCTTCACTATAGGAAGTAAGCAGTTGCATACCTACACAAATACCCAAAGTAGGTTTGTTAAGTGTTTTTATGATAGGCACCAGTCCTGTTTTTTCCAGCTTATGCATAGCAGCACCTGCATGTCCAACACCTGGTATAATATAACGGTCATACTGTTCAAAATCGGCTTCAGTATTGATCATGCCATAGGCAATCCCCAATCGCTCCAATGTAGCAGTAAGAGAAAAAATATTTCC
>JAQBNY010000291.1 GCA_028288315.1 Mucilaginibacter sp. | reverse complement strand
ACCGCGAATTTGCCCGGTTAAGTTAGATGCCATCTGGTTTACCGAATCCGTTAAATCCTTCCAGGTACCACCCACACCTTTTACGTGTGCCTGGCCGCCCAGCTTACCCTCGGTACCCACCTCACGCGCCACACGCGTTACCTCTGATGCAAAGGAGTTAAGCTGATCCACCATTGTATTAATGGTGTTTTTCAAATCCATGATCTCGCCTTTTACGTCAATGATTACGGTTTTGGAAAGGTCACCGCTCGCTACAGCCTTTGTTACCTCGGCAATATTACGCACCTGTGATGTTAAGTTACTCGACATCTGATTTACCGAATCCGTTAAATCTTTCCAGGTACCGGCAACACCCGGCACAAATGCCTGGCCCCCAAGGTTACCATCTGTACCTACCTCTCGCGCCACACGGGTTACCTCTGATGCAAAACCGCGCAGCTGATCAACCATTGTATTAATGGTTTCCTTTAACTGCAGAATTTCGCCGCGTACGTCTACCGTGATCTTTTTAGATAAGTCACCATTCGCTATCGCGATGGATACATCTGCTATATTACGTAACTGGGCCGTTAAGTTACCAGCCATTTTATTTACCGAATCTGTTAAATCTTTCCAGGTACCATCCACACCCGGAACGTTGGCCTGGCCGCCCAACTGGCCTTCAGAACCTACCTCACGTGCCACACGGGTTACCTCTGAGGCAAAGCCGCGAAGCTGATCAACCATGGTATTAATGGTGTCCTTTAACTCTAATAATTCGCCTTTTGCGTTTACAGTAATTTTTCTGGAAAGGTCACCTTTTGCTACAGCCGTTGTTACCTCGGCAATGTTACGTACCTGCGAGGTAAGGTTATCGGCCATTTTATTTACCGAATCTGTTAAATCCTTCCAGGTACCGCCTACACCAGGTACATTTGCCTGGCCGCCCAACTGTCCTTCAGAACCTACCTCCCTTGCCACACGGGTTACCTCCGAACCAAATGAGTTAAGCTGATCCACCATTGTATTAATAGTGATCTTCAATTCAAGCATTTCGCCCTGCACGTCTACCGTAATCTTTTTTGATAAATCGCCTTTTGCTACCGCGGTTGTTACCTCAGCTATATTTCTTACCTGGCCGGTTAAGTTACCCGCCATCTGGTTTACTGAGTCTGTTAAATCTTTCCATGTACCACCTACGCCCGGTACATTTGCCTGCCCGCCTAACTGCCCTTCAGAACCTACCTCACGTGCCACACGGGTTACTTCAGATGAGAAGGAGTTAAGCTGATCCACCATGGTGTTAATTGTATTCTTTAACTCCAATAACTCGCCTTTTGCATCTACCGTAATTTTACGCGAAAGGTCGCCTTTGGCCACCGCTGTTGTTACTCCGGCAATGTTCCGCACCTGATCAGTAAGGTTACTACCCATTTGGTTTACCGAATCTGTAAGGTCTTTCCAAACGCCACCAACGCCTTTCACCCGGGCTTGTCCTCCAAGTTTCCCTTCTGTACCTACCTCAAGTGCCACACGCGTTACCTCTGATGCAAAGGAGTTAAGCTGATCCACCATAGTATTAATGGTCTTTTTCAGTTCAAGCATTTCTCCTTTTACGTCTACCGTGATTTTTTTAGAAAGGTCACCATTTGCTACCGCAGTGGTTACACCGGCTATATTACGTACCTGCGAGGTTAAGTTACCCGCCATTCGGTTTACCGAATCTGTCAAATCCTTCCACGTTCCGGCTACACCCGGTACTTTTGCTTGTCCTCCAAGTTTACCTTCTGTACCTACCTCAAGTGCCACACGCGTTACCTCTGATGAGAACGAATTAAGCTGATCCACCATTGTATTAATGGTGTTTTTAAGCTCCAATATTTCACCTTTTGCTTCCACTGTAATTTTACGGGAAAGGTCGCCTTTTGCTACAGCTGTTGTTACCGCCGCCACATTACGTACCTGGGCGGTAAGGTTACCAGCCATTTGGTTTACCGAGTCTGTTAGTTCGGCCCATACACCTGCAACACCTTTAATCTTGGCCTGTTCACCCAGTTTACCCTCAGAACCCACTTGCCGGGCTACCCGCGTTACTTCCATGGAAAATAAGCGAAGCTTGGAAAGCATTTGGTTAGATTCCTTTGCGATTCTTAAGAATTCACCTTTTAAAGGATGTCCTTTAATTTCTAATGGAATTTGTTTGGAAAGATCGCCGTTAGCAACAGAGTTAATCATACCGGCAATCTCCAGCGTGGGAGATGTAAGATCTTCTATCAAATTATTTAATGAACTGACCCCATTGGCCCATTCGCCTTTGGCATCGGTTAGCTCTATTCTTTTTGATAAGTTTCCTTTTTTTCCAATGGTTTTTTCTGCCGATGATATTTCTGCTACTAAACGCTCATTCATATCAATAATGTCGTTAAGCACTTCACATATCCGGCCGTTTATACCAGCCTGGGTTACTGGCATCCTAACGTCAAGCTTTCCATTTTTTACCATAGAAAGAACTTTTAAAAGCTCTTTCAGGTCTAGGGTATCAGTTTGATGTGAATCAACAACATCTGCATCGTCTAATATATTCTCTAAAACATTTTCTTTCATGCTCATAGATTAGTTGGGATCAAAAAATTATAATAAAAATAATAGGTTGTTGAAATCAATTTATTTAAATCTATTAATAAATAAAAAATATGAAGGTAATTATATTATTACAGTCGTATTTGTTAAAAAGATATAATTATAAGAAAATATAACAATACTAAAAAATAACCTCACCCAAGTAAAGCCACCTATAAACATTAGTACATATAATTTGTTTTAATTTTATACGCTTTTTATTTAAACGTGGTTATATCTCATAAGCGTGTTTTGCAATCAATAAATTTATATAATTAAATTTTTTCTAACTAACATACACTCAGTGCAGAAGTAAAGTAACAGGGACATGCCTCAGAGCTAAAAAGCAACAGAATCATAGTTAAATCCTGTTGCTTATTATAAAAATGGGGTACTTTACTATGCAACTTTAATATGTTGCCTACTGAAATTTATAATTGCGATAAAACACTCGCATCATACTGGGTAACACAATAAGCAGCAAGGGCAGCGCGGCCAAAAACCCACCTATTACGGCAATAGCTAAGGGTTGATGTAACTGTGCACCGGCACCTATACCCAGGGCCAAAGGCATCAGCGCAATAATGGCACCTAAAGCGGTCATTAATTTTGGACGAAGCCTTGTAGAAATGGAATAAACAATAGCATCATCAATGGTACTTTGTCTTGCACTTTCCCTAAATTGCCAAAATGTAAAAATGGCATTCTCGCCAATAATCCCCACAATCATGATAAGGCCGGTATAACTACCTACGTTAAGCGGTGTATTGGTAAGGAACAATGCCAACAGGCTGCCGCCAATACCCAATACGGCAATTACCAATATCAACAGAGCGATCCTGAATTGTTTAAACAGGAACAAAATAACCCCAAACACTAGTAAACTTGCTGTTATCAGTATCATCAAAAGTTCTTTAAAAGACTGTTGCTGCTCGGCATAAGCACCGCCATATTCCACATGGTAACCCGGCGGCAAACTTATTTTTTGAGCAATGCCTTTTTGTATAGCCGGAATAACACTACCAAGATCGCTGTTTTCCAAACGGGCGCTAATTACGCCCATAGCTTGCAAATTTTCGCGTTCAACCTCGGCATCACCTGTTCGTAATTCAACATCGGCTAATTGCGTAATAGGTATTAGCCTGCCATTAGGTAAAAATAAATTCAATCGTTTTATACCGTTTACATCCTGCCAACGGTTGCCCGGATAAACCATCCGTATAGGCGACTGCTGCTCTTTTTCAAACAGACTGCCTATTACATTTCCTTCTAATGCCGATTGCACTTGCATCTGCAAAGCTGTTGGAGTTAAATTATACTGAGCCAATTTTGAATAATTAGGTACAATATCAACAGAGGGACCAGCAATTACAATTCCGTCAAATACATCTGCTGTGCCTTTTACATTGGTTACAACATCTGCTATTTGTTTAGATAGTTGTTGTAGCTTTTTTTGGTCATCGCCAAATACTTTTATTTCTATGGGTTGGGTAGATGTCATTAAATCGCCCAGCATATCACCAATAACTTGTCCAAAATCAACCCTTAAAGCCGGTTCCATAGCTTCAATCTGCGCACGCAGGTCGCTAATAACTTCTTCAGATGTCTTACTGTGGCCTTTCTTCAATTGTATCAGGTAATCGCCGGTATTAGGTTCGGTGATAAAGAATCCCATTTGTGTTCCGGTACGGCGAGAGTAGGCTACTACATCTGGTTCCTTAATAATTACCTTTTCAATTTCTCTTAACATACGGTCAGTTTCCTCCAGTGAGGTACCGGGCGGAGAGGTATAATCCAGCACTATGCTGCCTTCATCCATATCAGGCAAAAAGCCGGTTTGCAGTTTAGATGGCACAATAACTATAACGGCAATTAAAAGCACTATTAAAATAATACTCATAAAAGGCCGCATTATAAAAAACGATACCCAACGTTGTTGTTTTACTGCATGGGCTTCTTCCTTTTTTTGCAGGGCATTGGTTTTCGTATTTTTAGTTAATAACAAATAAATAACCGGCAAACCTATCCAGGTCACAAAAAACGAACAAACCAGGGTAATGATCATGGTATCGGTCATTACTTTAAAATAAGCGCCTGCAACGCCGGTCATCAATAAAAAGGGAATAAATATCACAATGGTACTTACCGATGAACCCACCATTGCCGGAAAAAGATAACTGATCGCTTTTTGTAAAAGTGTAAGTGTAGGTTCTTCCGGATGTTCTTCATGCGTGCGGTGTATCTGTTCAACAACCACAATAGCATCATCAATAATTAATCCGATGGCTGCTGCAATTGCCCCTAAGGTCATGATATTAAACGTATAGCCGCCAGCATACAAAATTATTAATGTAAGGCACAGCGTAACCGGAATAGTAATGAGGATGGTTGCACTCGCTTTTAACGATCTTAAGAATATTATCGCAACTATAATTGCCAGCGCCAACCCTATCCATAAACTATCGCTAACGCTTTTTACAGATTCGTTTACAAAATCGGCTTGTACATAGTATGGCTTTATACTTACCCCTTTTGGTAATACCTTTTGCAGCTCAGCTACTTTAATAGTCATTGCTGCTGATAGGTCAACCAGGTTAGAATTGGGCTGTTTAATAACGGCAATGAGCA
This sequence comes from Mucilaginibacter sp., assembly GCA_028288315.1. Taxonomy (GTDB): domain Bacteria; phylum Bacteroidota; class Bacteroidia; order Sphingobacteriales; family Sphingobacteriaceae; genus Mucilaginibacter. Next base: position 13,474 of record JAQBNY010000291.1, on the reverse strand, counting down.
CACCTTCATGACCATTGGCATTGATTTTGGTGTATTCAATTCCGGGATTAATTTGTATTTCGGCAATGTCTTTTAGCTGTATAACCCGCTTACGATTATTGTTAATTACCAAATTTTGGAGCTGATCGCTGGTGTTCACGCTTGCATCAGTTACCGTTAAATACAGCATTTTATAATCAGACAAATAACCGTTTGATTTTATAAATGCTGTTTGGGTAAGCGTGTTTGTAATTATATCAGGAGTGATACCTAATGCGCTCATTTTTTGGCGGTTTAGTATCAGCCAGTATTCTTTGGTTTTACCACCAATGACACGTATCTCAGACACCCCATCTACCTGAGAAAGAAAAGGTTTTACAGTATAAGTAGCTAATTGCTTCAGCTCAATGGGCGAAAGGTTATGGCTTTCCAGCGTGTAACCGCTTACCGGCAAAATAGAGGGGTTCATTTTTTCTACCGTAACATTGGCCTCAGGCGGCAGAACGTTTTTTATCTGCGCTATTCGCGATTCTATCCGTTGCTGACTTAGGTCAATATCTGCATTCCAGTTCATATAGGCCGATATTTCGCAGCTACCACGACTGGTAATACTACGCACATAATGCAAATCGGGCACTTGTTTTATTGCATTTTCCAACGGTTTAGTTACCGTAATCATCATCTTATTCACAGGCTGCAGACCAGCATCGGCAATTATTTTGATCTTGGGAAAAGTGATCTCAGGAAACAAAGAAGTCTGCAGCCGCGAATAAGCAAATCCTCCACCTAAAAGCACTATAAATAGTACCAGGCTAATGGGTTTCTTATGCGTGATGAAAAAGTTATTCAGGTTATTCATGGTTTAACAATTTTGACGGTGGCAGTATCAGCCAAGCCATAATTTCCGGTAACGACTACACGATCAACAGGGTTAAATTTAGGCGATAGTATCTCTATACGCCCACCAGATTCTATTCCCTTTTTCACAGGCGTTTTTACCGCGGTTGTATCGTTAATTAATTTCATCACCCAAAACTCATCTTGTGTTTCGTTTGATAATACGGCAGATTTTGGTAGTGATGGCACATTGCTTTTAGCTATTTTTATGATCCTGGCCTTTGCCACCAAATTTTCAGGTATAGGGTGTGTACTGTTCACCTTTATTACAATTCCCTGAGTTTGCGAAAGTGTATCTACTGATGGCATAAGCGAAGCGATATGCCCGTTTAGCTTTTCACCGTCGGGAAGTGTGAGCACTATATTTTGGTTGTTAGGAATTACACTTTTAAGCTCGTAAGGCAATTGCAAAACAAAGGCAAAACTTTCCCTATCGCTAATAATGGCCAGTTGCGCACCGTCCTGTACGTAATCACCAACCTGGTGCAATAACTGGGTCACAAAGCCACTCTTCGATGCACGAATAACGTTAATACCCGAAAACTTAAAAGTAGTATCCAGCACGTTAATAGTATTGCCTATACTTTGTGCCTCTTTGGTTTTAATAACAAACATTACCTGGCCTTTGGCTACATAATGCCCCGGCTGTACGTTCGCTTTTTGGATGTACCCAATGGCATTTGCACTTACATAGTTCTTTAGCAGGAAGGATGATGTAGCATTCAGCTCAATAGAATCTGCCAGTGAACTGTTATCTACTGTGGTTACAGTTACTGCTGTTTGGGGCTTTACTGTGGCATCTCCTTCACCGGCAGATTGGCCACCGCCGCATGAACAAATAGCAGTGAGCAGTATACACGCTAAAAATATATTTAATGGCTTATAAAATTGTGTCATATTATCTGTTCCAGTAGTTAAGTTGATTGATAAGTTGTAATCTGCTAATGGTATTTTGGGTAAGCAAATTTTTTATGGTTAGGTAATTATTAAGTGCCAGTATCAGGTCGGCTATTTTCAGGTCGCCGGTTTGCAGGAGCTGAGTATCCACTTTTATCAGGCTTTCCGCATATTTAAACTGATCGTTTATATCAATTATTAATTTATCATACTCACTTATCTGCTGGTTTAGCTGGTTAATTTGCTGTGTGTACTGGTTGTTAAAAAAGGCTTTATAACTGCGCCGCGTTTCTTGCTCTAATGATAATCTTTTATACAATAATTTACGCTGGCCGCCATCATACAATGGAACGCTTACAGTAAAACCTACACTGGTACCAAAGTTTCTGTAATACTGGCTGGTAAGGTCGGAGTTGTAACCACCATCAGCAAAAACGCTCAACCTAGGCCTGTAGCTATAATCTATCAATTTGCGGCTGTTCGCCAATCTTAAACTATCCAACTGGTATTGTTTAAAAAATATGCTGTTATTACGATCATAAGCAATGGACCGTTGTATTTCTGGCTTTGTAATTTCTGCTATTGTTGTATCGGCCACACCAGATAAATAGTTGAGCGTAGCATAATCAGTTTTATACTGCAGCCTGGCTTGTGAAAGCTGCAACTGTGCCTGTTTTAGTGTAACTAAAAAGGCAAGGTAATCGCTTTGCCGGTATACGTTGCTTCGGGTAAGCCGTTTAAACAGAGCTTCTTCTTTACTGAGCAAACTAACAACATCATTGTTAAATTTTTGTTGCTGCAAGCTGCCATAAGCGGTAATATATTGCCCTATAATAGTGCGCCGTAAGTCTTGTTCAGATAATTTAATGCTGTTGCGTAATGAATCTCGCTGTAAGCCTATACCTGCAAACTGCGTGTTCAAATAGTTCTTACCTATAAATGCCTTACTCACGGTAACTAAACCGTTAACAGACTGCCCATTAGTAATGGCCGATGAGTAACCATATCCGTGTATCACCGGCGCGTATAACCCCGTGCTGCTTGCAGTAACCTGTGGCTTAAAGCCGGCTTTTATTCGCACACTATCTAATTGGGCCGCTAATATTTGGTTATTTAGATCTTTAATAAGGGGACTATTTTTTACAGCTTGTTGCAGATATTCATCCAACGTTTTGATTTGCCCCATACTGGTTGTGGTGATCAAAAGCAACAAAAATAGATTAGTAAAATACTTCATTCGGGTTTTGGTCTGTGAGCAGATTAGATAATTTCGTTATAAAGATGCCTTACAATTCTGGATAAATTTTGGGGATTTGAATATAGTATAAATGCATTAAATAATTGATTTGTTAACTTTTGATAATCTGATCTATTAAAGTTAAATTAAAGTTATCTGCAATATCCGTACCGCCTCTCCATAAGTGCTCTGCAATAGCATTCTTAAACACTTCTTTACGTTTTTACGTTTATTAGCAATAAATACAACAACCAGGTTTATTCTTTATGGGTAAATCTAATCACATCCATATGAATCTATACTTAAAGAAAGTAAAAAACCGATATATGCTTTTTTAATAGCTCAAACTTTTAATATTGTTGTTACACTAGCCATTGCATCAGTTTTATTCAGATAGATAATATGGCGTATAGATATTCAGTTTATGAAGCTTGATAAGCGTGATTACGATGCGGTAATAATAGGATCAGGGCCTAATGGCCTGGCTGCTGGTATATTTTTGCAACAACATGGGCTTTCGGTACTTATTTTAGAGGCAAAGCATATTATAGGCGGGGGCCTGCGCACTGCTGAGCTTACCCTTCCCGGCTTTAAACATGATATTTGCTCGGCTGTACATCCGCTGGCAGCCGGTTCACCGTTTTTTAAAACATTACCGCTGCATAATCATGGGTTAGAATATCTGTATCCCGAAGTTGATGCTGCGCACCCTTTTGATAATGGTACTGCTGCTATAATTAAGCGTTCAATTGATGAAACCGCCCGATTACTGGGAAGTGATGCGCAAACTTATCTTGATTTATTTAGGCCCCTTGTAAAAAGCTGGCCCGCATTGGCGCCTGATGTATTGGGCCCTCTGCATTTTCCAAAAGAGCCGCTTGCAATGGCAAAATTTGGTTTGAATGCACTGCAACCTGCAACCTTACTGGCAAAACGGTTTAAAACCATGGAAGCAAAAGGTTTGTTTGCCGGTATGGCAGCACATGCAATACAACCTTTAAACAATATAGCTACATCGGCTATTGGGCTGGTATTAATGGCCAATGCCCATTTAGGTGGCTGGCCAATACCTAAGGGAGGGTCACAGCAAATTGCCAATGCACTGGCTTCCTATTTTTTATCATTAGGGGGAAAGATCCAAACAGATACTTATGTAACATCCTTACAGCAACTGCCATCTGCACATGCGGTGTTGTTTGATATAACTCCCAAACAATTATTGCAGATAGCCGGTCATAAATTCTCTCCGATATATAAATGGCAATTGGAGCGCTACCGTTATGGTGATGGTGTTTTTAAAATTGACTGGGCGCTTGATGCTCCCATCCCCTTTACAGCAAACTACTGCCGCAAAGCCGGGACTGTACATATTGGCGGCACGCTTGAAGAAATTGTGGCTTCAGAAAAAGCTCCTGCAAACGGCCAGCATTCAGATAAACCTTATGTATTACTGGCACAGCAGAGCCTTCTTGATCCATCCCGAGCACCCGAAGGCAGGCATACCGCGTGGGCATATTGCCATGTACCTAACGGATCAACAAAAGACATGACTGCCATTATTGAGAACCAAGTAGAACGTTTTGCGCCCGGGTTTAAAGAAACTATCCTGGCAAAGCACACTTTTAATACTGCACAAATGCAGGAACATAATTCCAATTATATTGGTGGCGATATAAACGGAGGGATCATTGATATTGGCCAACTGTTTACTCGCCCGGCCTTGCGCTGGTCGCCATATAAAACTTCTGCTAAAGGCCTGTACATTTGTTCATCATCAACCCCTCCGGGTGGTGGCGTACATGGCATGTGCGGGTATTACGCAGCAAAACGGGCGTTAAAGGATGTGTTTGGAATAAAATGAGCAAGATGCCGGTTATAACCCAGAGCTTTCAGTATAAGTTCTGATATTACTTTGAGTTAAGTCTATCATTTGCTCTGCCTCACTCATAGCATTAAGCAATTCTTTAATTGATATTAATCTGTATGTGTATAGGTTAACCTTAGCGTCAAGATAGCGCCAAGCTACAACGTGTCTTCTATAGCTGTCATCAGGCTTTACAAAGCCAATAATAGCAATGCATATTGCAGCTATTACACTAAAATATGTTCTTGCATCGGCATTGGTAGATACCGCAGCAATTGTAGCTGCAAGAATACCTCCAATACCAAAAAGATAACGGCAAATAGCAAAACCCCAAATTGCTATGTACCAGCTATCTAATCTCTTTTTAACAAACGAGGGTACAGCTTGTGGCTCTTGTTCAACAACAGGTATGTTAACCAAAAGCTCTTTCACAGAATTTTGTTCAACAACCTCAGCTATAGGCCCATTGACATCTACATTTTTATACACATTTTCTGTTAAATGATCATTTACTGTCCGTTCCCTGTTGACAGGAGTAAAAAGGGTATCTATCATAAGCCAGTTGTAATTGTTTGATAATTACTAAATATAAGAGAAAGCATGATTAAGGATAAAGCCATTATGGTTACATATTTCACACAATACTCTTCTCAAATCAGGCACATTATTAGGATTTTCATTAAAGAGGAAACAAGTCGCAAATAAAAAAGGATACACATTTGTGTACCCTTTTATTGAAATAACCCGTGGGGTTAATATAAACTTATACGTAGTACGCGGAGCCGACTAAATCTCTCCGTTAATATATCGGCGAAGAAAGCAACTTAATGCTCCTCGCTTCAATAGTAAATTAAATATAGTGGCTATTTAAGCGAGTAAGAATTGGGATGATCTTCCTGCTTTATATCTGATCTTAAGCCAAGTTTTTTAGCAGGTGCATCTTTTACCGGCACTCGCGTTGCTACAAATATTACGAATGCTACAATTAGAAGCATTGCCAAATCAAGTGTGTTATACCCCATTTGCATGATATTAGTTATTGATTTATACAAAATTACGCTCTTAGTATGACTGAAATGTTATAGTTATATTATCAGATTGATAAGCTTGGGTTCACAAACATTAATACTTTAACAAGGGCGGGAGACTGAATTTTTCCTTTGTTTAGGCTGAATAATTACTTATTCCATTTTAATTGCATTGTCAACTACAAGTGTGCTGTACTACGTATCGAACCCTTGTTGCTATTATAACTCTAACTATTTGCTAATCTTTATACGGAAAGAAACTACATATTAAAGACTTTATTGTCTTTAACTGAGCTAATTAACATAAATTTAACATACCATTAATGTATTGTTGATCTTATGATTAGCGCTTTAAAAGCGGGAAGAAGGGCTGGAAAAATCCTTTAACCTCTGCTCCGCAAAAAGGGTGGTCGGGCAATGGGCGGGTGAACCCTCGCGTAAGGGATTGTATGGGTTAAGCCCCGGTGTGGCAGGCAACAGCGCATAAGCCAACCGGGGCCGGAGCGCAGCGCAGCCCTGCAAAGCCCGACCCAAAGGGATACGCCCCTATTAAAAAATCCATACTATAGCCGCAACTTCGTCGTTTTTTACAAAAGCTTGTCATTTCTTCATTATCCGCTTAAAAAAGCTAAAATATAAATGCTATTTGCATAAATTTATGAACTATGAAAAACGTACCAACCTTATATCAATGGGCGGGTGGCAAGGAGGCTCTGGAAAACCTTACCAAACTTTTTTACGAAAAAGTTTTACAGGATAATTTGTTATGCCCGGTGTTTAAAAACATGGCGGCAGAGCATGCCGGGCATGTTGCGCATTTTATAGCTGAGGTTTTTGGCGGCCCCGAATTGTATACGCAGGGTGATGATGGCAGCCATGCTAAAATGATACAACACCATATTGGCAAGTTACTAACCGAAGAACAACGCAAGCGATGGATACAGCTTTTGCTTGAAAGTGCCGATGAACTGCAACTGGCATCCGACCCTGAATTCCGGTCGGCATTGGTGGCTTACCTGGAGTGGGGCAGTCGCATAGCCATCATCAACTCCAATTTAACAGACAACCCCATAGCGCATGATGCACCTATGCCCAAATGGGGATGGGGCGTACCCGGCGGACCATATAATCCTGAGCAATGAACAATGTAACCTTAGAAGAATTAAAAGCAATACCCGGGCTGCAAGCTGTACCAGACAATCAGTTGCAATGGTTTTTAGATGCCGGCGACACTATTGAGGTACAAGAGGGCGAACGGATTTTTGAAAAAGGTGAGCCTTTAGATAGAACCTACGTTATGGTGGAGGGCCGTATGAGGATATGCGCTGAGCAGGCCGGTAAAATGCGCGAGATACTTGTTGTGAAAGAGCAAAGCGTTACCGGTTACCTGCCATTTAGCAGGGCAACCAACACATTTGGTTATGGCGAGTGCATTAAAAAAGCACGCATGTTGCGCGTTTACAAAAACAAAATAAATGAAGGTATTAAGCTGCATTACGAGCTGACCGAGGCGCTGGTACACATCATGGCCAGCCGTATCAGGGATTTCACATCGCAGCAGCAGCAAATAGAAAAAATGTTTGCACTGGGTAAGCTTTCGGCAGGATTAGCGCATGAGCTGAACAACCCAGCTTCGGCTATAGCACGTGGCGCATCGTCATTGCAGGGAAAAATAAAGCAGATGCCAGTAATGTTTAAACAGACTGCCGGACTTAACATAGCCCCCGAGAAAATTGACAGTATAAACGAACTGCTCATAAGCAAAACCCACCAAACCAATAAGCCGGTATTAAGCATGATGGAACGTGCCGACCTGGAAGATGGACTTGCCGACTGGCTGGCAGATCATGACATAAGGGATTTTGATATTGCCGAAAACTTTACCGAATTTGGTTTCACCCCTGCCGATCTTGACCACATGAACAGTTGTACGCCATCGCCGCAGTTGCACGTGGTACTGGCATGGATGAATAATTACCTGCTTGCCGAAAAAATGGTGTCGGATATTAAAGAGTCTTCGCACCGTATATCAGAACTGGTAAACTCGGTAAAAACCTTTACCCATATGGATAGGGATACCGATAAGCAATTGCTTGATATTCATGCCGGCATTCGCAACACCCTTACCATGCTTAATTATAAAATTAAAAAAGGCAACATACAGGTAATTGAAAACTTTGACACGAGCCTGCCACAAGTAAGGGCCTTAGCCGGCGAGCTAAACCAGGTATGGACCAACATTATTGACAATGCCATTGATGCTATGACGGAAAATGGCAGCGGAATACTGGAGATACGTACCCGGCAGGAAGGTCTGTTTGTTTGTGTTTATATTAAGGATAACGGCCCCGGTATTCCGCAGGAGGTGCAATCACAGGTATTTGATCCGTTTTTTACTACAAAGGATATGGGCAAGGGAACAGGTTTAGGGCTTGATGTGGCTACCCGCATTATCAGGCAGCACAACGGCACGGTAAAGTTAACTTCCGTACCCGGCAATACTGAGTTTATTGTTTGTTTCCATATGAATGACAATTAAATTTTAAAAGCAAAATGAGCCTACCTATTATATTTGTTATTGATGATGACCAGCAGGTGCTGCGGGCAATAAGCCGCGACCTTAAAAACCATTACCGCGACGATTACCGCATACTCAGCACATCGTCAGCAAAGGAAGCATTGGACAGCTTGCTGGAGTTGAAAAACAAAGGCGAAGTTGTGGCGCTATTCCTATCAGACCAGCGAATGCCCGAGATGGAGGGTGTTGACTTTTTATGTAAAACCACGCTCTACTTTCCAAATGCTAAACGCGTATTGCTAACGGCTTATGCTGATACAGATGCCGCCATTAAAGCCATTAATGAGGTTAAGCTTGATTATTACTTAACAAAACCCTGGGACCCACCCGAAGAAAAACTATACCCCATCCTAACCGATCTGCTCGAGGACTGGCAGGGTCATTATCGCCCGGATTTTAGGGGGATAAAGGTAATAGGCTACCAATATTCGCCAAAGTCGCATGATATAAAAGAATTTCTGTCGGGTTATTTAGTCCCGTACTTATGGCTGGATGCTAACACCGAGGAGGCAAAACAGACCATTAAGCTTAATAACCTTGAGGCAAAGGACCTTCCGGCTATTATATTTGCTGATGGCAGTTTGCTAAAAACCCCTGCAGTTAAGGATATAGCCGCTAAAATTGGCCTTAACCAATCAGCAAAAAGTGATTTGTATGATGTAGTTATTATTGGTGCAGGTCCGGCAGGCTTAGCGGCCTCTGTTTATGGCTCATCCGAAGGATTAAAAACTTTATTGATTGAAAGGAAAACGCCCGGCGGGCAGGCAGGCACCAGCTCACGTATTGAAAACTACCTGGGTTTCCCGGCAGGCTTAAGCGGAGCCGATTTAACCCGCAGGGCCATTACCCAATCGGCACGTTTCGGAACTGATTTTCTATCGCCGCAGGCCGTAAAAGAGATTCGCCTGAAGGATAACTATAAAACGCTGGTACTTGATGATGGTACCGAGATCATAGCAAAATCAATTGTTATAACCACCGGGGTAGATTATCGCCAGCTACTAACAACCGGCGTTGATAAATTCACCGGAGCTGGGATTTATTACGGCGCCGCCATGACGGAGGCTGCTTCCTGTAAAGATAAGCATGTGTATGTGGTGGGTGGAGGCAACTCGGCCGGGCAGGCTGCCATGTACCTGTCTAAATTTGCTAAAGAGGTGGTTATACTCATCCGTAGGGCGAGCCTGGCCGACACCATGTCGTCATACCTGATAGACCAGATAGGCGGCGTTGATAACATTACCTTGATGCCTTGTAGCGAGATTGTAGAAGCCAAGGGCGATACCAATCTGCAGCAGCTCGCTATCAAAAACCTCAATACAAACGAGATCGCAACGGTTGATGCCGACGCACTGTATATATTTATTGGCGCCAAACCCTATACCGATTGGCTGTGTAAAAACATTATCACCAACGGTAAAGGTTTTATTGAAACCGGCCGCGACCTTAACCAGTGTACCGATTTTGATAAGATATGGAAATATGACCGCGACCCATACCTGCTGGAAACCAGCTGCCCCGGCATATTTGCCGCGGGCGATGTGCGGGCCGGCGCCATGAACAGGGTAGCATCTGCCGTTGGCGAAGGCTCAATGGCCATAAGCTTTGTACATAAGTATTTAAATGAAGTGTAAGTAATAAGGGCTATTGAAATATAGCCCTTATTATCTTTCTTCTTATCATTATAAAAAACGCAGAAGCATGTTCTTACCGATGAAGGAATCATCAGGACCTGCCTTTAAGGCCTTCGCTTATCTGGCTGAATTAAATTTAAAGTATTGATCGGTTAATACCCATCTCCAGTCCACGTAATTCTGCAAGGCCGCGCAAACGGCCAATTGCCGAGTAACCCGGATTGGTTTTTTTATGCAGATCATCCAGCATCTGGTGCCCATGATCTGGCCGCATTGGAATGTTTACACCACGGCTTTGCATAGCCAGTACAATTTCCTTTACAACACCGTACATATCCACATCGCCCTCTAAATGGTTATCCTCGTAAAAGTCGCCCAGCTCATTACGGCGGGTGCTCCGCAAGTGAAGAAAGTTAATGCGGTTGGCAAACTGCTTCACCATTGCAGGCAAATTATTATCTACCCGTACGCCGAACGAACCCGTACAAAAGCATAACCCGTTATTTGCTGAAGGTACGGCATCAACCAGCGCCTGCACATCAGCAGCGGTGCTTACTACACGTGGCAAGCCTAAAATATCATAAGGAGGGTCATCCGGATGTATCACCATATTAATGCCCAACTCATCTGCAACAGGTATTATGTCTTGCAAAAACGCTATTAAATTAGCACGAAGCCGGGCTGCATCTATACCCTCATAAGTATCTAACGCCTGCTGGAACTGCTCAATGGTAAAACTTTCTTCACTGCCCGGTAAACCGGCTATAATATTGCGTTGTAGTAATAGTTTATCGGTATCAGTCATGGCATCAAAGCGTTTTTTAGCCAATGCTATTTGCTCATTGGTGTACTCTTTTTCTGCACCCTTGCGCTTAAGAATATACAAGTCGAACGCTACGAAAGCAGCCTTCTCAAACAACAGGGCTTTAGAGCCGTCGGCAACCTCGTAAGCAAGATCGGTGCGGGTCCAGTCAAGCACAGGCATAAAGTTATAGGTAACTATTTTGATGCCGCACGCTGCCAAATTACGCAGACTGGTTTTGTAATTTTCCAGATGTTGTTTGAAATTACCCGTTTGGGTTTTGATAGATTCGTTTACAGGCAGGCTCTCTACCACGTTCCAAACCATACCTGCTTTACTAATAATATTCTGCCGCTCTTTTATCCCGGCCACTTCCCAAACTTCCCCGTTAGGAATATGGTGCAGTGCCGATACAATACCTGTGCAACCCGCCTGACGAATATCGGCCAAACTAACCGGGTCATTAGGGCCATACCAACGCATTGTTTGTATCATATTGTAAACGGGAAGCTTATTATTCATAGCAGAGAAGTAAAATCAATTTAAAAATAGTTTATTTTTTTGAACGTGCTTGCTGCAACAGCCAAATGGTTAAGTCATTCGCGGCTTTGTCATTGTCAAAGTCGGCTGGCAGGCGGCCATTCACGTATTCGTTGTATAGCCATGGGTCGCCTACGGCAAATATAGTACCCTTGCCATATTTAGTTATTACAGCTATAGCGGTTCCGCTTTTGGCCTTTAAAACTGGTATTACATTTTTGCCATGATAGCTAATGCCGCACACATCTTTCAGGAAAAGTTTTTTGGCGGTTTTAATTATTGGGTTATCGCCCGGAGCAATCGCGCCATCTTCAAAATAGTTATCATCTATCACATGGTTTTGTATATCATTATTAAAATGCAAACCAAATTGATGAGCCAGGTCATTAAAATGGTTCAGCTCTACATTGGCGCTGTCGTTAGCCATTAGCACTAAAACACCTCCCTTTTTTACCCAGGCGGCAATTTGCTCAACATCTTTATTTTCAATAAAATTTGGAGCAGGGCTTTCTTTTTTATTATCGGGATCTACAATAATATAGATATCAGACTTTGCTAAATTCTGCAGGGTTGGTGCTTTATCTAAGGTATCAAGCGTGGCGCCGTTTTTTGTAAAAATATCACCCCAAATATAAAAACCGGTATTGGCTTTTTCATCCCACATATAATGAAAGCGTTCCATTTTACCCGAGGCTGTTTTATGCACTTCGTGATTAAAATAATAATCGAGCGTAACGGTTTGGGCCGAAGCGGCAGATGCACATACCAGTATAAGCAGGCTGCAAAAAATAAAATATCTGTTTATCATTTAGGTTGATGTTAAAAGCTTGTGCATGGTTTATAATATTATGCTTTTACAAGGCATCTGCATATTTCAAAAATATTCAGTTTAAATGGGCTTTTAAGCCTTAAATATGTTTATTTACGAAATCGTTTTCGGCAGCCTGACCCCCACCTCTCCTTTGAAGAGGATTAGGTGAGGCTTTAAACCCTTACCGACGATTTCCTGATAAACAACTGCGTTGGCAATACTATTTCTTCAAACTCGGTAACCGGGTATTTACTTCTTATCAGGCTCAGGAGCATTTCCGTAGCTTTTTTACCAATATCAAACGCGGGTTGATAAACCGAGCTTAGGGCCGGGTTCAGCAAATCGGCCAAAAAGGTATTAGTAAAGCCTACCAAAGCTATCTCATCAGGAATACTCACTTTTAATTTATGTAGCAGGCCAAGCACAGTGGTGGTTGTCCGGTCTGATGCGGTGAAAATAGCCTGTGGTTTTTGCGGCAGGGCCAGCAATTCATTAAGGGCATTTTCGGTTTCGGGTATATCTTTACCGCCTTGACTGCAGTATTTTATGTACTGCTCATTTATGGCTATTCCCTTGTCGGTAAGTGCTTTTTTATAGCCTGCCAAACGCTCACGGGCTATAGAAGTATGCGCCGGGTTAGTAATATGTGCAATGTTCTTATAGCCCGAGTCTATCAAATGCATGGTTGCCTCATAGGCGCCGTTAAAGTTATCGGCAATTACTTTGTGGGTATTAATTGTATCGCTCACGCGATCAAAAAAAACAATAGGTAAACCCTGATTTTGCAATTTTTGTAAATGCTCTACATTATGGGTCCCGGTTGAGAGGGAAATGAGCAAACCATCTACTGAACGGTGGGTTAAATGGTTTACATTCATTACCTCTAACTCATATAATTCATGGGTTTGGGTAATGATAACATTATACCCTTCGCTATAAGCAACCGACTCGATGCCGTTTATCACCTGCGAAAAAAACTGGTTATCAATGGTAGATACTACAATGCCTATTGATTTGCTCTTTCCCTTTTTTAGACTTTGGGCCATTGGGTTAGGGCGATAGTTATTCTGGCGTGCGTACTCAACAACCCGCTTTTTAGTCTTCTCGCTTATCTCGTAGCTATCGCTAAGTGCCTTTGATACTGTTGATGCCGAAAGATTTAACGCTCTCCCGATGTCGCTAATGGTAATAGCATTAAAATTCATAT
>JAQBNY010000269.1 GCA_028288315.1 Mucilaginibacter sp. | reverse complement strand
ATCTTTTGATTTTTTTGGAGCGGTAACAGAATAGGCCAGCAGTTTGCCATTTTTACTTAACTGATATTCTGTAACATATTTAAAGGTGCGGGTTTTACCGTTAAGCAATTGTTTAACGGTAAGCTCGGCGCCATCACGTGTTGGCGGGGCTATTGTTGTGGCAACTGCTTTTTTTGATGTGTCTGAAGCAGCAGGTTTTTTCAATGTATCAGCAGGCATTAAATAAGCAATTACTGATGCTTTATCTGCAATTTTGAATGACCTTATAGACGGGACTTTTTCTACCTGGTTTTTGCCTAAGACTATTATGCCCAGGGTATCTTTTGGAAACTCGGCAGGCTTTTTCTTTTTGATTTTAGCCAGACGGGTATCCTTAAAGAAAGGCCTTATCAGAAACGCCGCGTATTTTGAGTCGGCCGTGATACGGACGGTATCCGCACGCGGAATATTAAGCTTACTGCTGTTCTTGCTATCAGTAATTACCAGAGTGGCATCGCCCTCCTGTGGCTTTACTACGTACAATACATATTTACCATCGTTACTGATACGTTCATTGACGATGTTTTGCCATCCATCATAAACGGTATGGTCAAGCGGTTTCTTAGATACTTTTTGCGCTAAGGCAATAAAAGCGACCAATAAAAATACAGGTAGTAATAGTTTCTTCATATTTAAAAGTCTGATTAACTCTTAAATATCTAAAAAAATAACTCAGAGGGTGGCTTTGATATGAAAAAGTTACAAGGAGATAAGTGTAAGCTAACTAAGAATGAAATTGAGTTAATTTCTTTAATTCCTTAGTAATTAAAAGACCTCCGCTAAATAGCGGAGGTCTTTTATATTCCTTTACGAGTTAATGATTAGCGCAAATATAATTACTCGCTTTTATACAATACACCCGCTTTTTCGGCAGACATTTTTATGCCTTTTATCATTGCGGAACTAAAGCCGTTGTGCTCCATCTCATTAAGTCCGGCTATAGTGCAACCTTTTGGAGAGGTAACTTTATCAATTTCCTGCTCGGGATGGGAAGATAGTTGGAGTAAAAGATCGGCAGCGCCTTTAGCCGTTTGGGCGGCCATTTTTAAAGCATCGTGCGCATGAAAACCTATCTCGGTGCCGCCTTGTGATGCCGCACGGATAGATCTTAAGAAGAAAGCTATACCGCAGGCGCAAAGTGCAGTGGCCGATGTCATCAATTCTTCATTTATCTGGATGCTCACACCCACAGTATCAAACAATGATTTAACAAGACTAATGTTCTCCGTAGAAGCATTATCTGTTGCAATACAAGTCATACTTTGGCCAATAGCAATAGCAGTATTAGGCATAGCACGAATTACCTGCACATCCAGATCCAGCTGATTACGGATATCCTGACAGCTTACGCCCGATACCACTGAGATTAAAAGATGCTTTGTTTTATTAGCAGTGGGTTGAATTTCGTCAAGCAGTTTGTTTAGCTGTTGTGGCAATATGGCTAAAACAACAATATCAGCCTTGCTAACAGCTAACGCATTATCACCGGTTACGTTATACCCCTCAGCTTCCAGGTCAGCCAAAGCAGTAACATTACGACGGGTGAGTGTAATTTGCTGCGGTTTAAAAATTTGTGCCTTTACTAATCCTTTAGCTAAAGCTAAACCAATATTACCACTGCCTAAAATGGCTATATGCTGTTGTGTTTCCATGTTGTTATTTACTTAAACGTGTACCAAAACCCTGTTTGTTTTTCAACTGACCTAAATCATCAGAATGGCCAATTATAACTGCCTTAACCCCGCATGATATAGCGGTAAACGCATTATCCATTTTAGGAAGCATTCCGCTGTGAATAATTTGCTCAGTCTTTAATTTTTCATAACGTATAGGGTCAATATCTCTTATCAGGGAGTCTTCATCATTAATATCCTGCAATACGCCTTTCTTTTCAAAGCAGTAAACCAGCGTGGTTTCATATAATTTTGATAATGCTACTGCCAGCGCTGATGCTATAGTATCGGCATTGGTATTTAATAGCTGGCCCTCACCATCATGTGTCAAAGCGCAAAAAACAGGGGTGAAGCCACTATCAAGCAATTTGCCAATGTTCTCAGGCTTTATAGATCCTTCAAAAATATCGCCGGCAAAACCGTAATCAATAGTTTTTACCGGACGCTTTTTAGCGCGGATAAAA
Organism: Mucilaginibacter sp.; assembly: GCA_028288315.1. Taxonomy (GTDB): domain Bacteria; phylum Bacteroidota; class Bacteroidia; order Sphingobacteriales; family Sphingobacteriaceae; genus Mucilaginibacter. Next base: position 2,706 of record JAQBNY010000269.1, on the reverse strand, counting down.
TCACCGTCGGCACCGGTTAAGCCAATAGCGTTATTGCCATAGCGCTGCAACTGAGCCACAATGTTCTTATTTATTAACCCGCCATAAACCATGGTTACAATGCGCAGAGTATCAATATCAGTAATACGGCGACCATCAACGAGTTTAGCCTCAATACCCATAGTTTCGGATATTTGAGTGGCCACTTTACCGCCGCCATGCACCAGTATCTTGTAACCGTTAAGCGCGGTAAAATCTTTCAGGAAACGATGCAGGTTCTCTGAATTATCAATTACGTTTCCGCCTATTTTTATGATGTGCAGGGGTTGCATACGCATTATATATAAGTTCGATGGCAATTATAGTTATTTTTTGGTTATAGATTTTAAATTAACCACAAAGTACATGGAGATTTTCTGGTTAATTGACTACAAAGTACACTAAGATTTATTTATAATACTACTCACAGAGAACACAATGTTATAATTAGTATAATCTCTGCGTACTTTGTGCTTTTCTCTTTTTGTTCTCTGTGGTTTATAATTTACATCATTTCCATAAAATCATTGTCTGCTAAAACACATATTTAATTTATCCTGTTAAGAACTAAACACATGCCTGCGGTTTAATTTGTTACATTGCAGCAGGCTATATTATTATGGATAAAAAACAAGATGCATTTCCCCGTATAGTTATTATTGGCGGCGGTTTTGGTGGTATTCAACTGGCAAAAAAACTAAAAAACAAACCGGTTGAAATTTTATTACTCGATAAACATAATTATCATACATTTCAACCATTGCTGTACCAGGTAGCAACAGGTGTACTTGAAGGCGATTCTATTGGTTTTCCAATCAGGCGCATTTTCACTCATCAAAAGAATTTTACCTTCCACATGGCAATGGTACAAAAAATAAATTTTGATAATAATACTGTAATTGCTGATGCAGGCGAATTTGAATACGATTACCTGGTTATTGCAACAGGCGCCAACACAAATTTTTTCGGCAATAAAGAGTTAGAGCATTTTACTATGCCCATGAAAAATATTGCCGAAGCACAGAACCTCAGAAGCCTGATGTTGCAGAATTTAGAAAAAGCCTTAGTAACTAAAGATAAAGCGGAGCGGGATGCCTTGTTAACCTTTGTAGTGGTTGGAGGAGGTCCTACAGGTGTTGAGCTTTCAGGTGCTTTATCTGAATTGAGAGAGTACATTTTATGCAAAGATTATCCGGGACTGTGCAATGCTGATATGAAGGTGTATTTAGTTGAGGGTAAACCCGTATTGTTAGGAGCTATGTCGCCCCAGGCATCAGTAAAAGCAAAACAGTTTTTATCAGAAATGGATGTGACCATTTTTAACAGTGTACACGTTGAAAGCTATGATGGTAATATGCTTAAGATAGATGACGGTACAACAATCAAAACCCGCAATGTATTTTGGGCTGCCGGTGTTAGAGGCGAAGTACCTGCAGGAATACCACCTGAGATAATAGCAAAAGGTTCCCGCATACAAACCGACGAGATTAACCGCGTACAAGGCTGTAAAAATGTGTTTGCCATTGGTGACGTATCAGCTGTAATCTCAGACGCAAATCCTGCTGGTTTCCCGGGAGTGGCACAGGTAGCTTTGCAGCAGGGAAAGCAGTTGGCTAAAAACCTCATTAATATTATAAATGGCGAGCCAACTACTCCGTTTGTGTATACAGATTTGGGAACTATGGCTACTATAGGCCGCAATAAAGCGGTTGCCGATTTGAGGCGTTTACACTTCCAGGGATTTTTTGCATGGTTGTTGTGGATGTTTGTGCACTTAATGTCGCTTGCTGGTTTTAGTAATAAGGCTATAGTGTTTTTTAACTGGGCAATTGGATACTTTACGCGTAACAGCGATAACCGGTTAATTGTGCATCATTTTAACACTAAAACCATGATGACAGACCCTGTTGCAAGGTAACTACAAGTAGCTTGACATTACTGATAGATAAACTTCATATTATATGCACCTGTTCCTGATAATTGCGCTTCTCATAATTGTAAGTGCTGTTTATTCATATATTAACGCACGCTTTTTAAAGCTGCCGGGAACAATTGGTATTATGTCATTGGCTATTGTTGGCTCCATGTTAACCATTGTGATTGACAATCTTAACCCTGGTATAGCTAAATACCTAACCATTTTATCCAAAAACATTAACTTTTCAACCACGGTATTGAATATTATGCTGGGGTTCCTGCTGTTTGCAAGTGCCTTTAATTTAAATATCCGTAAACTAAAAAAGGAAATGCGCCCGGTGCTCATATTAAGCACTTTAGGAGTAATATTATCAACCGCTATTTTTGGTACAATTCTTTATTTTGTTACGGGCTTTATTGATATAAAAATTCCATACATATACTGCCTGATGTTTGGTGCATTGGTATCCCCAACAGATCCGGTTGCGGTAGGAGCCATTATCAAGAGGTCAAACTTGCCAACAAATTTAGAAACGATTATTTCGGGTGAATCACTTTTCAATGATGGTATAGGGCTGGTTTTATTCATCACTTTGTTAGAGATTACGCAATCGGGTGTTAATGATATAGATTTTAGCAAGGCCGCCCTGATGTTTGTTCAGGAGGTGTTTGGAGGTATAGGAATGGGTGCAATTTCAGGCTATATAGCTTTCAGGTTAATGAGATCTATTGACGATTTTCAAACAATTGTACTGGTATCATTAAGTTTAG